>JAJYGO010000267.1 GCA_021785115.1 Chloroflexota bacterium
GTCCGGGTCATCTTCCGCGACGCGCGGGGGCGCTCCTGGGCGCGCACCCGCCGAGGCCGGCTCACCGGGATCGAGCACCCTCCGGCCCAGCGCCCGCCTGACCAGCCGCCCCCCGACGAGTCGCCCCCCGACGAGCCGCCTCCCGACGAGCCGCCTGCATCGGTCTGATCCCGAGCGCCCCATCCCGGAGCGATCCATCCCATCTCGACGACCAAGAACCTGCGAACCAGCCGGGTCGCATGGTCGATCCCTCGCGCGACTCCCTGGTATGGCGCGGAGTCCGACACCGCGACCCAGCCGGGAGGTGCCCCCTCATCGTGCTCGATTCCGGCCGCGTCGCGGCAGCGCACACGCAGGAGCCCTCGCGCGCACCGCCTCTTGACTCTTGCGTGTCTCGCTCGGAGGACGGTTCGGATGGGTGCCGGAGCGGCTCGGGCACTCGAGCATCGCGAACACGCTCGACCTGCGCAGCGACGTGATTCCGCGTCTGCAGCAGGAGGCGGCCCGGGTGGTGGACGAGGTGCTCTGGCGGCGCCGTCTCCCACGAGCAGGCGAGGGCCCCCGTACGGAAGCCCAAGCATCGAGTGCCACCTGGACCCGCGACCCAGCCGCGCCTTGACGTAGATGGCCGTCAACCTATGGTGGCGCCGTGGCCGGGCAAACGGTGCGCGGCGGAATGTCCTGCCCTCGGTGCGACAAGCCGGTGATGGGCGTGAAGGCCACGCACGACCACCGCCCTCATCGCGATGATCTACCTCCACCGCAGTGGCGCAGTGGGATCACAGTCGAGCTACCCATGGAAAGGTGAGGAGGACCCGAAATCAGCCCTTCGGCCGGGTTGACACGCGCGTCGCGGGCAGCCTTCAATCGAGGTTGGCGCGTCTTGAGCGCTCGGTTGTCGCTGCGGCGTGCGATGGTGCAGCCCGCGGGGGAGGTGGTGTTGGAAGCCGAGAAGGCTCTGGGTTTGCTCGGGGGAGGGATCCGTCGTCCGGCCGCCGCGACGCTTCGAACAGGAGGTTTCGATGAACGTTCGCTCGCTGGTGGCGCTTGCTGCAACCGCGACGATGACGGCGTTCCTGGTGGTCGCGGCCCCGTCGGGTGTCGCGGTCGCCGACCCCGGGTTCGCGCTCTCGTTCTTCTCCGGAGGCCACGGGGCCAACGCTCACTGGAGCACGCAGAGCCCGCCGCTGGGGGTACTGCAGGACATCGTGCTCTCCAACCCGCTTCCCACGGGGGATACCTACACCGGCGCGTGGGTGCACGGGGTGAGCGGCATGACGATGAGCCAGGTGAGCGAGCTCTCGTTCATGATCGACACCGATCACTACATGGGTGCCGGCGCCCCTCGCTTCTCGGTCATCCTCTCTGACGGCGTCTACCTCTATCCCTCCGCCGGCGACTGCTTCAACGCACCGATCCAGCACGACACCGGATGGCAGACGGCCGAGTTTGTCTCGGGTGCCAATCCGTGTGAGATCTACGGGTCAACAGGTGGCCCCGAGAGCTGGAGTGCCTGGACGGCCGAGCTCGGGGATCCCACCATCTCCAACCTGATCATCGTCCAGGACGAGGGTCCGGCGAGCGCCTACCTCGCCAACGTGTCGGTCAACGGGGTGATCGCGAACTAGTGTCCTGAGTCAGACTCCCCCAAGAAGGGCTAGCAGGGGCTAGCAGAGGTGAAGGTCGCGGCGGCCCGCCGATGGGTCGACGTTGTGAATGCTGATGGCTCGTTCGGTCGGTGGGACTGCGGCATCGCCTACAACCCGAATGACGTGCCCGGGCTGATCGACGAGGCGGTTCGGGTGCTTGGGGGTGGGGCGCCATCCAGAGGAGGCCCTCGGTGAGCACACAGCAAGGAGGTCAGGCGGATCGGCCAACTGGCTTTAGGTACCACCGGTGCTGGTGGTGTGGGGGAACTGGCCGTGCTCCCCTGCTCCCGGGCGGCCAAGACTTCGACGGTTCCATCGTGCATGCTGTCCCGGTTGTCCTGTGCGGGAGTGGCACCGAGGCACTGTGGCATGAGCTTGCCGAACGTGGAGTGGGAACCGCAGCGCAGGTTTCCTCACATCTGTGCCCCGCGTGCTCGGGGTCGGGACTGAGCCTCTTCGAGGGCCCATGTGCCGCCCCTGTTGTTCCGGACAGTCAGAAAGGTCCTTGGTGGCCGTACTCGGATCCTCCAGGTGGACCTCCGGGCCCCTTCATTTTTCGGGCGGCCATCGAACTCTATTTCGACAACGAGGAGTTCCGTCGACGCATCGACGAAGTACGAAGACTGACCTAGGACGGGACAATACCCAAGATCATGGCACGGCCTATTCCTCGCCTCCCCAGCATCCTTGGGCCGCGATCGGTGCCTTCTTGGGCAACGCCCCCTTTGGATCCTCACCGGAACTGACACCTCTGTGCTCCCGAACGGCCATAGTCCTTGGCCGGTCCGCAGGCAACCCACCGGGCACTCGCTTTCGGAGGCCAGACTGGACTGGACCAGCCCCGCCATCGGCGCCGGCCCGCAGGCTCTCCTCCCACCCACTTTCGGACCAGTGCTTTGCCGTAGCCTGGAGACAAGATCTTGAGGACAAATCCTGTATGGAATCGCAGGGGGGAGCTGCTCGCACTGCGCTGGAACGATGTGGATCTCTCCTCCGGGACCATCGTCGTGCGCCGATCCCTGCAGGAGACCCGGGACGGCCTCACGTTCAAGCCGCCGAAGACCGCCAAGGGGCAGCGGCGGGTGACCCTGCCGGCGATGACCACCGAAGCCCTGCGGCGTCACCGGGCCGCGCAGTCCGAGCAACGGCTTGCCCTCGGCGATGCATGGAGCAGGGATCCCGAGGACCTGGTCTTTCCTCTTGCCGACGGCAGGCCCTGGCCGCCTGACTCCTTCAGCTCGGCCTTCAAGGAGCTCGTGGCCCGCTGCGGGATGCCGACGCTTCGGCTGCATGACCTCCGCCACACGCACGCCACCCAGCTCCTTCGGCAGGGCATCAACGTCAAGGTCGTGAGCGAACGGATCGGACACTCGACCACGGCCTTCACGATGGACACCTATGCCCACGTCCTGCCGGGAATGCAGGAGGACGCCGCGGCCAGGGTCGACGAGGCGCTCAGGAAGGCGCTTGGAGATGCCCCAGGGTCATCCGCGTGACCCCCGGCCCGGACGTTTGCAGAATGTTTGCAAGTGCGGACCTCGCCGGACGATCAGCACCCTGGGTCTACGACAAACGTCCTGCTCAGAGCGGGGGGAGTGGGATTCGAACCCACGGACGGGTCGCCCCGTCAGCGGTTTTCAAGACCGCCGCCTTCGACCGCTCGGCCATCCCCCCTGCGCGAGTCTAGCCTGGGGCGGCGGCCGCGCGGCTCCCGGATAATCGTCGGAACCACGCCCGGCACTCGACGGCAGCCCGCTGGCACGGGGTCGGGGACGAGCGAAGGATCGCCCGCATGAACGAGCCGGCCACCGGCACCATCACCACCGTCCGCGACACCGTCGCCGCGGGGCGGGCCACCGCAGAGCAGGCGGTCGTCGCCGCGCTCGACCTGATCGACCGTCACAACCCCCGCCTGAACGCCGTCGTCGCACTGCGGGCCGACCTCGCGCTCGCGGAGGCGCGGGACCTCGATGCGCGCCTCCGCGCGGGCGAGCCGGCCGGACCCCTCGCCGGTGTCCCCGTCCTCGTGAAGGACCTCGAGGACGTCGCCGGCATGCGCACCACCCAGGGCTCGTTCCTCTTCGCGGACGCGTCGCCGGCGGAGGCCGACGGCCTGGTCCCCTCGCGCTTGCGACGGGCCGGCGCGATCGTCGTCGGCAAGACCAACCTCCCCGAGTTCGCGACCGAGGGCTACACCTCGAACCTCGTCTTCGGCACCACCCGCAATCCCTGGGCGCTCGACTGGTCGCCTGGCGGCTCGAGCGGCGGCTCGGCCGCGGCGCTCGCGGCCGGCCTCGCCCCAATCGCCACCGCGACCGACGGGGGCGGCTCGATCCGCATCCCGGCGGCGTCCTGCGGCCTGCTCGGCATCAAGCCGACGAACGGTCTGATCGGGCGCCGCCCGATCCCCGACTGGATCGACCTCTCCACCGACGGCCCACTCGCGACGACCGTCGAGGACCTGCGACTGCTGCTCTCGGTCGAGGCCGGACCGATCGCCGGCGACCCGACGGCGCTGTCGACCTGGGCGCCGACCGTCGCCCGCGCGCTCCCGCCGCGAGCCCTCGCCGCCCCGCGCCTCGTGCCCTGGGGCCCGCTGCCAGGGCCCGTCGCGACCGCGTTCGAACAGGCCCTTGCCGCGTTCGCCGACGCCCTCGGCGTGCGGGTCGAGCCCATCGAGCCGGAAGGCGTGTTCCGCACCGGGAACCTCGACGAGGACTGGTTCGTGCTCGCGACCGCCGAGCACGTGGCGCGCCTCGGCCGCGCGACCGTCAAGGCGAACCTCGAGCGCATGCATCCGGCGGCGCGAGCCTTCATGGAGCAGGGCCTCGCCATCGGCATCGACGAGTACCTCGCCGCGCGCCGGCGGCGGTTCGGCTACGTGCGCGAGCTCGACGAGCTGCTCGGGGACGAGGGGATCGTGCTCACCCCCACGGTGGCGACCGAGGGGTTCCCGGCCGACGGACGGCTCGAGCCCGGCGGCGAGCCGCAGATGCTCCCACCCGATGCGTTCACCACGGCCGTGCAGAACATGACCGGACACCCGGCGATCTCGCTGCCGGCCGGACGCCTGCGCAACGGGGTCCCGTTCGGCCTGATGGCGACCGCGCCTCGGTTCCGCGACGACCTCCTGCTCGGGCTCGCCGCGGCATGGGAGGCCGCACAGCCCTGGCCTCGGATCGCCCCCGGGTACCGGCCCTTCGAGGCGGCCCTCGGCCTCGCGTGATCGCGGCATCCGCGGCCGGGCATCGCCGCACGGACCGCGGCGCGCAGTCCCGCGGCTCCCCTCAGACGGCGTCCCCCACCGGCACACGTCCCCCCACGCCGGCGCGCCCGGGCGACCCGATGACCGGCTTGTCGACGACGTGGAACCGGCGCTCGGGGCGAAGGAGACCGTAGACCACCGCCGAGGCCTCGATGACCGCGAACAGCGGGATCAGCACGGCCTGCGCCACGAAGAACCCGAGGCGCCGGAGGCCCGACAGGGCGTCGCGCCCGGCGAGGCTCACCCACAGGCCGAGCAGGTAGTTGGTCAGGTAGACGGCGAAGATCCCATCGCCGAGGTCTGCGAGCGGCCCCGGGACCTGCACGCCGCTCAGGACGTGGAGGAGCGCGTAGGCGAACCCGGTCCAGCCCACGGTCCAGAGGAACATCGAGAGCCACAGCGAGGCTCGGAAGCGCGCGGGGACGGGCGTGCGCTGGGCCGACCACCACATGCCCGTGAACCAGCGCCGCCGCTGGCGGACGAAGTCCCCGAGCGTGCGGGGGGACTGCTCGACCACCGTTCCCTCCACCCAGCGGAACCGGTTGCCGGCGGCCATCTGATGCAGGGCCCAGGTCGTGTCCTCGGTCGTGCACGCCTCGGGCGGGAAGTCGAATCCCACCTGCCGCTCCACGCTCGCCCGCACCAGCAGGAACGAGCCGTGCATGCCGAACAGGATCCTGTGCAGCCGGTACTGCAGATGGAACCGCCCGAGGTCGTCGCCGACCCGGATCGAGTCGGCGAGCGAGTAGACGGGGTTCGTCGAGAGGTCGCGCTGGTAGGTGATGAGCCCCTGCCCGATGCGGTGCCGGCCCGTGCGCTCCTCGTCCGCGACGGCGTCCCGGATCCCGAGGACCAGCTCCTCGGTCGCGTGGGACTCCTCGTCGAGATGCAGGACCCAGGCATCATCGGGGACCGGTGAGGTCGTCAGCGCGTAGTGGAGAGCGCGAGCCTTGTGCGTGGCGCCGTTCGACGTCGCGTAGTCCTCGGGCACCACCATCGGATTCACGCGGGGATCGTCGGGGAGATCCGGGACCGGCACGTCGCTCACGACCTCGACGCGGAACGGGAAGAGGGGGCGGACCTCCATCGCCTCCAGCACCGACCAGACGGTCGCCCGGACGATCGCCGGCTGGGTGCCCTTCGTGACGATGCGAAACACCACCAGGTTCGACATCGTCGGCGCGCCGGAGCGCGTCCGGGCAGCCATCGTCACGGGCGTGTGGCGCCGGTAGAGCAGCCACCCGGCGACGTCGGCGATCGCCCAGGGCAGGATGGTGACCCAGACCACGGCGCCCCACTGCACGATGTGATCGAGCGGATCGTGCGCGGGGTGGCCTCCATGCGGCCACGCGAGTTCCTTCAGACCCCGCACGATCAGGAAGCTCGCGACGAGCATGCCGACGACCGCGAGCCGGAACAGCAGGTTCCGGACCCAGAGCGCGGTCGAGGGCTGGGTGGACGATGGCTGGCTCACCGGAACACCGTCGGCGAGCGGCAGGCGCCCCTTGAGCGAAACTTGATGAAAGCCTGAGAGATGGCAGATCGCCCGCCCGGAGTCCCGGGTCGGCGAGAGCCGGGCGCAGCCTGGTCAGTCCACGCGAATCGCCGCGGCGTCGGCGAACGCGAGCGCGATCGCCATGCACGCGGCGGCCCCGAACCCGACGACGAGCCCGAGCCACGGCCGGTGCAGGAGCGCCCCGAGGAACGAGCCCCATCCCCACGCCACGGCCCCGCCGACGAGGCCCCCGACGAGGCTCCGCACGAGGGCTCCGTGGTTCACGCGAACGCGCCGAGGTTCCATCTTCCACTCCCGATCCGAGTTCCTCACTTCCACGTCGGATCCCGCGCTCAATTGGGGCTGAAGGGGAGGTCAAGATTCGCTGAGGGTCCGGGCCGGCCGATCCGGGGGCCTGGCCACCCACCCCTACCCTCGGTGCTTCTGCTGCGGGCCCGACCGTGCTCCGGGCGACGGGCTCCGCGTCTTCGCCGGGCCGCTCCGCATGGCCCGGGGGGTCGACGCGGGCGACGTGCTGGCGGCGCCGTGGACCCCCGACCCTGCCCTCGGCATCGCACCGCAGGCCCAGCCGCCGTTCGTGTGGGGGGCCCTCGACTGCCCGGCCTACTGGGCCCTGCGCCGCGCGTACCCCGGGCACCCCCGTCTGGTCACCGGCCGGATGAGGGTGGAGGTCCGCGGGCAGGTCCACGTCGGCACCCCCCATGTGGTCCAGGCCTGGGTCATCGGGCGCCGCGGCAGGAAGTTCGAGGCCGGCAGCACGATCCTCGCGCCCGACGGGCAGCCGCTCGCGGTCGCGTACTCCGCCTGGTTCGAGGCGCCCGAGCACCCCGCGGCCTGGGTGCTCGGTGCCCCCCGGGGCGTAGCCTCTTCCCCGTGAGCGACGCGACGATCCCGCCGAGCGGCCCGCTCGGCCCGGCGGCCGCGTCCGTCGCCGCGGCGCTGCCTGGCAAGGGACACGCGGTCGTGCGCGCCGACCTCGCCGACCCCGACGCCGTGCGCGCGATGGTCGACGAGGCGGCCGAGGCCCTCCGCGGCATCGACGTGCTGGTGAACAACGCCGGCGTGTGGGTCGAGCATCCTCCGGTCGAGTCCTCGTACGAGGAGTGGCGGGCGGCCTGGCGGCACACGCTCGAGGTGAACCTGATCGGCGCCGCGAACGTGACCTGGTGCGCGGTCCGCCACATGCTGGCGGGCGGGCGGGGCAGGCGGATCGTGAACGTCTCCTCGCGCGGCGCGTTCCGGGGCGAGCCACGCCACCCCGCCTACGGGGCGAGCAAGGCCGGGCTGAACTCGTTCGGGCAGTCGATGGCCAGGGCGCTTGCCCCGCACGGCATCGCGGTCGCCACCGTGGCGCCGGGCTTCGTGGAGACCGAGATGGCCGAGCCCGACCTGCGCGGGCCCGATGGCGACGCGATCCGCGCGCAGAGCCCGTTCGGGAGAGTGGCCCGCCCCGAGGAGGTCGCGG
Organism: Chloroflexota bacterium; assembly: GCA_021785115.1. The sequence continues at coordinate 7,896 of JAJYGO010000267.1, forward strand.
CCGCCGTGCTCTTCCTGGCCTCTCCGCAGGCGGAGTTCGCGAGCGGCGCGATCCTGGACCTGAACGGCGCCTCGTACGTGCGGAGCTGAGCGTGGGCGGCGAGCGCACGGGCCCGGGCGTCACCGCCGCCGAGGCGATCGTCGAGGTGCTGGCGCGGGCCGACGTCCGCGTCGTGTTCGGCATCCCGGGCGTCCACAACCTCGCGCTGTTCGAGGCGCTGGAGCGCGCCGGGCTCCGCACGGTGATCGCACGCCACGAGGGGGCGGCCGCGCACGCGGCGGACGGGCACGCGCGGGCATCCGGGCGCACGGGGGTCGTCGTCACCACGACCGGCCCGGGGGCGGCGAACACGCTGACCGCGACCGGCGAGGCGTGGGCCGCGAGCAGCCCGGTCCTGCACCTGACGACCGAGGTGCCGACCGAGATCCTGGCCGACGGGGTCCGACGCCGGACCCTGCACCAGTCGCCGGCCCAGCGCGAGTCGTTCGTCCCCCTGGTCCGGACCGCCCTCCGGGCCGGCGCGCCGGGCGAAGCCGCCGGGGTCGTGGCGGAGGCGCTGCGCGCGACCCGGGCCGGCCGCCCGGGGCCGGCCTACGTGGAGATCCCGACCGACGTCCTCTCGGGCCCCGGCCGCCCGGCCGGCCTCGCCGACGGATGGAACCGCCCCGCGGCAGGACCGCCGGACCCGGCGGCGGTCGGGGAGGCCGCGCGGCTGCTGGCGGCGGCGCCGACCGCGGCGATCTGGGCGGGCGGCGGAGTGATCCACGCCGGTCCCGCCGCGACCGAGGCCCTCCTCCGCCTGGCGGAGCGCCTCGCCGCGCCCGTCGTCACCACGTTCATGGGACGGGGCGCGATCCCCGACGACCATCCGCTGGCCCTCGGGCTCCCGCCCCACGAGCCCGAGGTGGCCGCCCTCCTCGCCGCGTCCGACGTCCTGCTGGCCGCCGGCACCGACCTCGACGGGACGATGACGCAGAACCAGCGGCTGGGGCTGCCGTCCGCGATCGTCCGCGTCGACCTCGAGCCCCTCCCCGCCGGCATGTCCGACCCCTACCCGGCGGTTCCCGTGGCCGGCGACGCGGCGCTGGCGCTGCCGGCGCTGGACCGGGCGCTCGTCGCCCTCGGCGTCGACCGCTCGGGCACCGATGCCGAGCGAACGGCAGCGCGCCTGCGGGCGCTGCGTGAGGCCGTCCGCACCGACCTCCGGGCCGACCCGGCGACCGCGGAGGCCGTCCGGCTCCTCGACGGGATGCGCGCCGGCCTCCCCCCGCAGACGGTCGTCGTCGCCGACATGTGCGTGGCCGGCTACTGGGCCGGCGGGTACCTGCCGGTCCGGGCGCCCCGCCGCCTGCTGTACCCGGTCGGCTGGGGGACGCTGGGCTTCGGCCTGCCTGCGGCCGTCGGGGCCGCGCTGGCGCACGCGGGGCCGACGCTCGCCGTCGTCGGCGACGCCGGGCTCATGTACCACGTCGGCGAGCTCGCGACCGCCGTGCAGGAACGCCTGGACCTCGTCGTGCTGGTCGTGAACGACGAGGGCTACGGGGTGCTGCGGTTCGACGAGCGCCGGGTCCACGGCCGCACGTTCGCGACCGATCTGCTGGTGCCGGACCTCGAGCGGCTCGCCGGCTCGTTCGGCGCCGCCTGCGTCCGGGTCGAGCTCGACGGCCTCGCCGACGCCCTGCGCGCGGCCGTCGCCGCCGGGGGCGTCCGGGTCCTGGAGCTGCGAGCCGAGCTCACCCCGCCCCGGACGACCTCACGGCGCTGGCCGACCCGCCGGCGCTGAGCGACCCCTACCCCGGCGCCCCGGGGCCGGCCTCCACTCTGGCCTCCTCCAGCGCCCGCGCCAGCAGCTCGCGCGCCTGCTCCAGCGAGACGTGCCGATCGCGTCCCCACGTGAGCTCGCGCGCCAGCACGTGGAAGCGGATCGCCCAGCCCGGAAGGCGGCCGGCCAGCCCCTCTCGCGCAGCCCCCTCGACCACATCGTCGATGTCGGACCCCTCGCCGGTCACCTCGGCGAACAGGCCGGCCGAGCACCAGTAGCCCTTCCAGATGACCACGTCGAACCCCACCCGGTCGGCCAGGTAGCGTCCGAGCGGGTGGTCGTAGACGGTGACGCCGAACCCGGCGTGCTCCGGGAGGTCCCGTCCCTGCCCCGCAAGCCACGCCGCGAAGGCCGCGGGATCCTCCAACGGACCCACCGGGGCCCCCTCGGCGCCGTCCCCCGCCCGATCCTCCGCGTCGCGCGTCATGGCGCCCAATCCTGGTGGGCCGGCCCCTGATCGACCTTCTGGCCCTTGCCGATCACGGCGATCCCGCCGGGCGAGATCGCGAACCTCGCTCGATCGAGATCGGGATCGACGCCGATCCGCCCGCCCTCGGGGACGACGACGTTCTTGTCCACGATCGCGCGGCGCACCACGGCGCCGGGACCCACGCGCACGTCGTGCAGCAGCACGGCGTCCTCGACGACGGCACCGGCCTCGACCCGGACCCCCGGCGACAGGATCGAGCGCCGCACCAGGCCTCCCGCCACGACCGCCCCGGCGCAGATCATCGCGTCCTCGGCGCGCGCGGGGGCCGAGGGTGTCCCCACGAGCTTGGCGGGCGGGCTCGGCGCGTTCCAGGTGAGGATCGGCCATTCCTGGTTGTACAGGTCGAACGCCGGCGCCGGGGACACGAGGTCCATGTTCGCCTCGTAGTAGGAGTCGAGCGTCCCGACGTCGCGCCAGTAGCCGCGCTCGGGCTCGTGGCGCCCCGGGACCTCGTTCGTCGCGAAGTCGTACACGAAGGCCTCGCCGGCCTCGACCAGCGCCGGGATCACGCTGCGGCCGATGTCGTGCGCCGACTCCTCGTCGACCGCGTCGAACCGCACGGCCTCGACCAGCGCACGCGTGGTGAAGACGTAGTTGCCCATCGACACCAGCGCGTGGTCGGGGTCGCCCGGGAGCCCCTCGACCTCGGCCGGCTTCTCCTGGAACCGAGCGATGCGAAGCCCGGTGGCGTCGGGGCCGATCACCCCGTAGCTCGATGCCTCCCCGACCGGGACCCTGATCCCGGCCACGGTGACCCCCGCCCCGGTCGCGATGTGCTGCTCAACCATCTGGCGCGGGTCCATGCGGTAGACGTGGTCGGCGCTGAACACGCACACGTGGTCCGGCCGCTCGTCGCGGATCAGGTTCAGGTTCTGGTAGATGGCGTCGGCCGACCCCGCGAACCACCTGGGCCCCCGGCGCATCTGCGCCGGCACGGAGGTCACGTAGTTGCCGAGCAGGGGCGAGAGCCGCCAGGTCGTGGCGACGTGGCGATCCAGGCTGTGGCTCTTGTACTGGGTGAGGACGGCGATCTGGTGGAACCCGGCGTTGACGAGGTTCGACAGGGCGAAGTCGATCAGCCGGTAGTGCCCGGCGAACGGGACGGCTGGCTTGGCCCGGTCGGCCGTGAGCGGCGCGAGGCGCTTCCCCTCCCCGCCCGCCAGCACCATCCCGAACACCTTCGGCACGGCCACGGTCGAGCCGGATCGTAGCCCAAGACGGGCTCCCGGTCGACGAGGCCCCGCGGTCCTCAGGCCGCGGGGCCGGCGGCCAGCCGCACCGTCGCCGTGTGGGTGCCCCCGCTGCCGACCCACGTGACGCGGATCGTCTGCCCGGGCGCGTGGGCCCGAATCGCGGGCCCGAGCGAGGCCGACGAGGTGATCCGTCGTCCATCGATGGCCGTGATCACGTCCCCCTGGACGATCCCCGCCGCGGCCGCGGGCGTGCCGGAGACGACGCCGACGACGAGCGCGCCCGTGGTGCCCTGCGCCCCGGCCTGGGCCGTCTCCGACGGGGACACCTGGACGCCGAGGAAGCCCGGCACGCCGAGGATGATCCCGCCGGCGGTGTTTCCCGACCGGATCTGGCCGACGATCGACAGCGCGTGGTCGATCGGGATCGCGAAGCCCACGGGAGCCACCGCCTGACCCGGGCCGCTCGTCGCCCCGGCCGTGATCATGCCGACCACGCGCCCGGCGGCGTCGACCAGCGGCCCCCCCGAGTCGCCGGGGCTCACCGACGCGCTCATCTGGATCAGCCCCTGCAGGTGCTCGGCACCCGAGAGGGCTCCGCTCACCGTGATCGCCCGATCCAGCGCGGCCACGGCACCGGAGGTGACGCTCGGCGTCCCGCCCTGTCCGAACGCGTTCCCGATGGCGACGACGCCCTCGCCCACCGTCAGCGTGGAGGAGCTCCCGGCGGTGACGGTCGCGAGGCCCGAGACGCCCTCGATCTGCAGCAGCGCCACGTCGTCGGTCGGGTTGGCCCCGACCACCCGCGCCGCGTAGGTGCCCGAGCGGCCGGGGATCGTCACCCGGATGCTCGTGGCCTCCTCGATCACGTGGTTGTTGGTCAGCACCAGGCCGGAGGGGGTCAGCACCATCCCCGTCCCCGCGCCGAGCGGCCGCGAGCCCCCCGGAAGAGGGAAGCCGGAGATGGGGGCCCCGAGGAACCGGCTGTCGATGAACGTGTTGATGTCGACCACGGCCGGCTCGACGGCCGTCGCGATCGCCGACACGTTCAGGCTCGACGAGACCCCCGGCGACGCCGCCGGGGCGACCGAGGGGGCCCCCCTGGCGGCGGTCCACCCGACGCCGAACCCCGAGGCGAACAGGACGGCGGCGGCGACCACGCTCGCGATCGCGACACGGCCGCGGCGACCCCGGCCCCCGCCCGGCGACTCGGTCCCCGCGGGCGGAGGCGGGGGCGGCAGGGTCCACCCCTGCGCGCTCTCGCTCGGCAGGCCGCCCCCGCCCGTCCCGAACATCTCCTGATCGTTCATGCCCTCTATGGTCCCCCAAGAATCTGAAAACGTCCTGAGAGATCCGTTGAGATCCTTCGGACGGGCCGGCTCAGCCGCCCGCCCGGCTCCCCCGCCAGACGTCCACGAGGCGCAGCCGCCCGCCGAACCGCAGCACCGCGCCCGAGTACACGCGGCCGCCCAGCCGCACCAGCCCGGCCACCGAGACCACCGTCAGCGCCGCGGAGAGCAGAGCCTCCCAGACCGGAGCTGCGCCCAGGGCGAGGCGGACCGGCATGACGAGCGGGGCCGTGACCGGAACGAACGAGCTGATCAGCGCCGCGAGCCCGTTCGGGTTCGAGATCGTCGAGAACGAGAAGGAGTACCCGACGAGGAGCACGACCGTGACCGGCCCGGTCGCGCTCTGCGCGTCCTCCATGCGGGATGCGAGCGAGCCCAGGGTCCCGTACAGCACCGCGTAGAAGCCGTAGCCGAGCACGAACCACACCACCGCCCAGGCGAGCACGCCGGGACCGACGTCCAGCGTGCGCAGCCGGCCGGTCGCCACCATGGCGACCGCCGCGGCGACCGCCGTCACCAGGATCTGGAGCAATCCCAGCAGGCCGATGCCGAGGATCTTCCCCGCGAGGAGCACCCGGGCCGGCATTCGCGAGAGCAGGACCTCCACGACCCTGCTGGCCTTCTCCTCGACGACCCCGGTGAGCACGAGCGTGCCGTACGTGCTGATCGCGATGAACAGCACGACGATCATCGCGACGACGGCCCCCTTGGCGCCGGGGCTCCGCCCCGCCGCGCCTCCGAGCGTGGCGCTCCCGACCGGCACCGGAGCGAGCAGACGGGCCAGCGCGCCGGGGGAGATCCCGAGGTCGGCGGCGCGCCGGCGGACCGCGACCGCCTGGATCGCACCCACGAGGACCGCCCGCAGCTGCGGGTCGGCCTGGCTCGTCCACTCCAGGCGCCGGGCGCCCACCACCAGGACGTCGAGCGACCCGGCGCGCAGCCGCCGTTCCCCCGCGGCCAGGCTCGGCACCGTCGTCGCCTCGGCCGAGAT
>JAJYGO010000114.1 GCA_021785115.1 Chloroflexota bacterium
CCGGGCGGTCGACGGCGCCCGGGGGCGCCCGGCGCGAGGCGGTCCGGCCCCAGTGACCCGAGGGCGCCGCCGCCGGCGCGCCCTCCCCGGAGGCGGGCGAGCCGCCGGCTGACGGCAGGCCGACGACGGTCGGAAGGTCGCGTACCGGCCCGAGGACCGCGCCTTCACGGCCGCCGCCAGCTTGCCCTATCCTTCACCGCCACGACAGCCTAGGGGACGGTTGTTCGGCGCGGTTAGCCGTGCGTCCCCCAGGAGCTGTCTTGGCGTCGATCGTCTCTGTCCACTCGTTCCGGGGCGGGACGGGCAAGTCCAACACCACGGCGAATCTGGCGGCCTCGCTCGCGGCCTCCGGACGGCGCGTCGGCGTGATCGACGCGGACATCCAGTCGCCCGGGATCCACGTCATCCTGGGCCTGGCCGGCGACGAGATCCGGGGCTCGCTCAACGACTTCCTGTGGCACGGGCGCGACCTCCGCGACGTCGCGCTCGACGTGACCGACCGCCAGGGGGCGCCGCTCGCCGGCCGGCTGTACCTGATCCCCTCGAGCATGGAGCCCGGCGAGATCACCCGAGTCCTGCGCGAGGGGTACGACGCCCAGCGGCTGACCGCCGGGCTGCGCGACCTGGTGAACCAGCTCGACCTCGACGTCCTGCTCATCGACACCCACCCGGGCCTCAACGAGGAGACGCTCCTCTCGCTGGTGATCTCGCACGCACTCGTCATCGTCATGCGGCCAGACCGCCAGGACTACGAGGGGACCGGCATCACCGCCCGCGTCGCGCAGGAGCTCGAGGTGCCGCGCATCCTGCTGGTCGTGAACAAGGCGCCCGCGACGCTCGACCCGGCCGCGGTGGCCGCGCGGGTCGAGCAGGCGTACGGGGTTCCGGTGGCCGCCGTGCTGCCCCACTCCGACGAGCTCATGAGCCTCGCCAGCGAGGGCGTGTTCGTCCTCCGCTACCCCGACCATCCGCTGAGCGCCGCCTACCGGCGCATCGCCGAGACGGTGGCCGCACGGAGCGGGCCCGATGCCTGACCAGCGGGCCTTCTTCTCGCGCGGCGAGCTGCTGGACGGGCTGCCCGCCCGCCGGGCGAGCACCATCCTGTTCGCGATCGAGAGCCGCACGGCGACCCTCGTCAGCCGGGCCCGGGACGCGATGGCCAGCTACCTCAACGACCGGACCGCGAGGGAGCGCGAGGCGGCGTTCTTGGAGGCGATGGCGCAGGGGCGCACGCTCCCGGTCGCGATCTCCGTCCAGGACCTCGAGCGCTACGCGCCGGCCTGGGCGCCGCTGGTGCCCGGCGACGCGGGGCTGCGGGCCGAGCTGGCGCGGCTGATCGGCGGCAAGTACCGCCTCGCGGCGGGCCGGGTCCCGAAGATCACGGCGGCGCTGGGCCTGGACGACCCGGCGGTCGGCGAGGCCTTCGCCCGACGGGACGGGGCCCAGATCCGCTCGATCTTCGCCGAGCGCACGACGTCCCGCGACCGCCTGCGGTGGTGGCGGGCCGCGACCGCCTACCGCCTCGAGCACATGCCGCCCTTCTGGATGGCCTTCGCGCTGACCCTCACCGAGACCATCGGCGAGGGCGTGCTGACGGTGCCCATCGCCGTGGCGGGTCTGGGGCCCCTGGGCGGGCTGGCGGCCCTGGTCGTGCTCGGGATCGTCAACCTGGTGACCATCGGCGCGATCGTCGAGGCGATCAGCCGCGACGGCGACATGCGCTACGGCTCCTCGTACTTCGGGCACCTGGTCGCCAACTACCTCGGCAGGGCCGGCACCGCGCTCCTGGCCCCGTCGATCCTCGTGCTCGACCTCATCTGCCTGCTCACCTACGCCATCGGCTTCGCGGCCGCGGTGAGCGGCGCGACCGGGATCCCGGCCGAGCTCTGGGTGGCCGCGCTGCTCGTCGTCAACGTCGCGGTCCTGGCGCGCGGCTCGATGTCCGCGACCGTGGCGTCGGCGATCCTCGTCGGGGTCGTGAACATCGTGCTCATGCTCGCGGTCTGCCTGGCGGCGGCACCGCACGTGGACCTCGGCCGCCTCGCCGCCGGGCCGACCGGCGCCGCCGGGGCGCCGTTCAGGATCGCGGACCTGGGGATCGTGTTCGGCGTCATCCTCGTGGCCTACTTCGGCCACACGTCCACGGGCAGCGCCGCCAAGGTGGTGCTCGCCGAGGACCCGTCGGGGCGGGCCCTGCTCCGGGGCAACCTGGCCGCGATGGCCACCGTGGTCGGGCTCTACTGCCTGGCCACCGTGGTGGTGCTCGGCGTCGTCCCCTCGTCGCAGCTGGTCGGGTACCCCGGCACTCCGCTCGCCCCGCTCGCCGCCGCGGCCGGGCCGGCCGTGGACGTGTTCGGCTCGCTGTACGCGATGATCGCGATCGGGTTCGGGTCGCTGTACATCTCGCTGAGCCTGTTCAACCAGGTGCGCGAGTGGCTGCCGCCGCTCGCGGGTCGCACCGGCCCCTCGCCCTCCGGCCTCCGGCGGCTCGTCGGCGACCGGCGCTCGCAGGCCCTGATCGCGCTCCTGCCCACGGTGGCGGTGTTCGCCCTCGCGGAGGCCATGTTCGCGACCGGCACGGAGTCCTTCACGGCCCCGCTCGGCTTCCTCGGCCTGCTCTCCTGTGCGCTCGTCGGGGGCGTGTTCCCGATGCTCATGGTGGCCGTGGCGCGCCAGCGGGGCGACATCGTGCCGGGGACGGTCGTCCGCTTCATCGGCCACCCGGTCACGGTCGCGGCCGTCACCGCGGTGTACGTCGGCGAGATCGCCCTCAACGGCCTCCTTATCTGGCAGGAGCCGATCCAGCGGGTGCTGGCGGCCGCGACGGCCGTCGCCGCGCTGGGGCTGGCGCTCTGGTCGTACCGGGCTGGGGCGTTCCGGCCGCGATCCGTGGTCCAGGTCAGGGTTGACGAGGCCGGCGGCGCCCGTGGGCGGCTCGAGGTGGCCTCGGCCGGCCGCCCGGCCGCGGTCACGGTCGCGGTCGAGACGGACGGCGGGTGCAGCTCCGCCGACGCCGCCGGGCTGGACCTCGGCCGGGTGCGGTCGCTGCGCTCGATCACGGTCGGGCTCCCCGACGGGATCGCGCGCGACCTCAAGGTGTGGGTCCACCGGATCACCTCGGACGGTGAGTCCGCCGCGTGGCCGGCGGTCGTGACCCTCGAGGACGGGGGCGCGACGCGGCCTGTCCAGGTCGACGCGGCGACCGGCAAGGGCATCGCCACCCTGCACGCCGGCACCCGCAGCCTGCGGATCGAGCCGAGCGCGCGGATGGTCCCGGAGCTCCGCCTGTGAGCGCCCCGCACCCCGCCGCCGAGGTCGACGCCCTCCGCGCCCGCGTCGCCGAGCTGGAGGCGGCCGAGGATGAGCGGCGCCGGTCGGAGCGCCTGGCCGAGTCGCTGTACCAGATCGCGGACGCGGCGAGCACCGCCCGCGACCTGCGCGAGTTCTACGCCGCGATGCACCGGATCGTCGCCCGGCTGATGCACGGCGAGAACTTCTACATCGCCCTGTACGACGAGGAGCGGCAGCTCATCAACTTCGCCTACGAGGTCGACACCACGGACCCGGTCCCGGCCGACCCCGAGGAGTGGTTCCCCCTGGGCAGCGGCTTCGCGCGCGGGGCCACCGCCTACGTGCTGCGCACGGGCGAGCCCATCATCATCACGCCCCAGGTCCACGACGACCTCGTGCGCCGCGGCGAGATCGAGCTGGTCGGCGTCATGGGCGAGGGCGACTGGCTGGGCGTGCCGCTCATCGCGGAGGGGCGCACGCTCGGCGTCCTCGTCGTCCAGACGTACGTCGCCGACCAGAAGTACACCGACACCGACCGCGACCTCCTCGCGTACGTCGGCCGCCACGTCGCCACCGCGCTCAGCCGGGCCCGCGCCATCGAGGAGACGCGCCGGCGCAACGCGGAGCTGGCCGTCATCAACAGCGTCCAGGGGGGCCTCGCGGCCCAGCTCGACATCCAGGCCATGTACGAGCTCGTCGGGGAGCGGATCCGCGAGCTGTTCGACGTCCGCAGCATCGCCATCGGGATGCTCGACGAGGCCGCCGGGCAGATCCGCTTCGAATACGAGCTCGACGAGGGGGAGCGCTATCACACGCCGCCGATCCCGTTCGGCGAGGGGTTGACCTCGACGGTCCTCCGCACCCGGCGGCCGCTCCGGCTGGGCGGGCCTGAGGAGCTGGCGGCACACGGCGCGCTGTTCCTGGGCGGCTCGATGCCGCAGTCGTGGCTGGGCGTGCCGATCCTGTCGGGGGGACGGGCGGTCGGCGTCGTGAACCTCGAGAGCCTCAAGCCGCACGCGTTCACCGAGGCCGACGAGCGGTTGCTGGGCACCATCACGAGCAGCCTCTGGACCGCCCTCGAGAACGCCCGGCTGTTCGCCGAGACGAGGCGCCTGCTCGGCGAGGCCGATCAGCGCGCGGCGGAGCTCGCGATCATCAACAGCGTCCAGGCCGGGCTCGCCTCGCAGCTCGACATGCAGGCGATCTACGACCTCGTCGGCGACCAGATCCACGCGACCTTCGACACCCACGTCGTGGACATCGCGACCTACGACCCGGCCACGGACCTCCTCCACTTCCCGTACTCGATCGAGCGGGGCGTCCGGTCCTACGACCCGCCGATGCCGCTGTTCGGGTTCCGCCGCCACGTCATCGAGACCGGCGAGCCCCTGCGGATCGACGACGTCGCCGCCGAGGCGGGCCCGTACCAGAACCCGATGGCGGTGATCTCCGGCGAGGCGGCCCGCTCGCTGGTGTTCGCGCCGCTCGTCGTCGCCGGCCGGACGGTGGGCGTCATCTCGCTCCAGAACCTGGACCGCGTCGGCGCGTACTCCGCCCGTGACGTGGACCTGCTGGTGACGATCACCCGCAGCCTCAGCGTGGCGCTCGAGAACGCCCGGCTCGTGGACGAGACCCGCCGCCGGGCGGCCGAGCTCGAGATCGTCAACCGGGTCGGCGCCGCCCTCTCGTCCCAGCTCGACCTCGAGCCGCTGATCCGGCTCGTGGGCGAGGAGATGCGCCAGACGTTCGGCGCGGACATCGTGTACGTCGCCCTGCTCGACGCCGACGCCGGCGTCATCGAGTTCCCGTACTACAACGAGGACGGGCGGCTCGAGCCGCAGGAGCCGATCCGCCTGGGCGAAGGGCTGACCTCGCGCATCCTCGCGAGCCGCGAGCCCATGCTGCTCAACCAGGACGCCCAGTTCGAGGCGATCGGGACGCGCGGCGTGGGGACACTCTCGCGCTCCTACCTCGGCGTGCCGATCATGGCCGGCGACGACGCCATCGGCGTGATCAGCGTCCAGAGCACGCGGGAGGTCGGGCGGTTCGGCGAGGAGGACGCGCGCCTCCTGTCCACCATCGCGGCCGGCGTGGGCGCCGCCATCCGCAACGCACAGCTGTACCGGGCCCAGCAGCGGAGCGAGGAGCAGTACCGCCGGCTGGTGGAGGAGCTGCCGCTGGTCGTCTACACGGACCGCCCCGACAACACCAGCACCAGCACATACATCAGCCCGCGCGTCGAGGCGATCTTCGGGTACCCGCGCGAGGCGTGGATGGACGAGGCGTTCTTCCGGTCGGTCCTCCACCCTGACGACCGGGGCCGCCTGATGTCCGAGATCGAGCCGAACCTCGCCTCGGGCACCTCGGCGTCCCACCTGTACCGGATCATCGCGGCGGACGGACGGACCGTCTGGGTGCGCGACGACGCCTGGGTGGTCCGCGACGAGCAGGGGAAGGCGCTCTACGTCCAGGGTTTCATGATGGACGTGACCGAGCAGACGCTCGCCGCCGCCGAGATCCGCCGCCAGAAGACGTACTTCGAGTCGCTGGTGGCCAGCAGCCCCGTGGCGATCGTCACGATGGACCCGGACGGGCGCGTCAGCGGCTGGAACCCGGCCGCGGCCCGGCTGTTCGGCTACACCGCGGACGAGGCGGTGGGCCGCCCGATCGACGAGCTGCTGCTGGGCGATGAGGCCCTCGTGCAGCCGACCCGCGAGATCGCCATCAACCCGGTGCCCGGCGGCGAGATGCACGTCATGACGCGCCGGGCGCGCAAGGACGGCGTGCTCCTGGACGTCGAGCTCGACACCGTGCCCCTCGTCGTCGACGGCGCGAGCGTCGGCTTCTACGCCATCTACCACGACGTAACCGAGCTCCACGCGGCCCGCGTCGCGGCCGAGTCCGCGAACCGCGCGAAGAGCACGTTCCTCGCGTCGATGAGCCACGAGATCCGCACCCCGCTCAACGCGATCATCGGTATGAGCGGGCTGCTGCTCCACACCGACCTGGACGACGAGCAGCGCGACTTCAGCGAGACGATCGTCACCTCGGGCGAGGCCCTGCTCACGATCATCAACGACATCCTCGACTTCTCGAAGATCGAGGCGGACAAGATCGAGCTCGAGTCCCTCCCGTTCTCGCTGGGCGCCACCCTGGAGGGCGCCCTCGACGTCATGGCGCCGACCTCCGACAAGAAGGGCGTCGAGCTCGCCTACGCGATCGACGAGGACCTGCCGCGGTTCCTCGCGGGCGACGCCGGGCGCCTCCGCCAGGTCGTGCTCAACCTGCTGTCCAACGCGCTCAAGTTCACCGCCCGGGGCGAGGTGGTCATGACGGCCACCGGCCGCCGGCTGCCGCGGCCGGTCCGGTCTGGCGCCGACCGCTGGGAGATCGAGGTCGAGGTCCGCGACACGGGCATCGGCATCCCCCCGGACCGGATCGGCCGCCTGTTCCAGTCGTTCAGCCAGGTCGACGCGTCGGTCGCCCGGCGCTTCGGCGGGACCGGGCTCGGCCTCGCGATCAGCCGGCGCCTCGCCGAGCTGATGGACGGCACCCTGGTCGCCGAGAGCACCGGCGTTGAGGGGGAGGGGAGCACCTTCCGGCTGACGTTCCGGGCGGAGGTCGCGGCCGACCCCGCCCCGGCGCCCGTCCGCACGACGCCGCTGCCGGCGCTCACCGGGCGGCGGGCGCTCGTGGTGGACGACAACGCCACCAACCGGCGCATCGTCGCGGCGCAGATCGGGCGGTGGGGGGTCGAGTCGCGGGACACGGCGCTGCCGCAGGAGGCGATCGACTGGGTCCGTGCCGGCGAGCCGTTCGACGTCGCGCTGCTCGACCTGAACATGCCCGAGATCGACGGCTACACGCTCGCGGACGCGCTCCGGCGGCTCCGGCCGGCGGCCGAGCTGCCGATCGTCGTGCTCTCCTCGGCCGGAGTTCGCGACCGGGAGTCGCCGGCCATCGCCGCGTTCCTCACCAAGCCGGTCAAGCCGTCCGCGCTCCACGACACCCTGGTGTCCATCCTGGCGGCCGGCGGATCCGCGCCCCGGTCGCGACCCGCGGCGGAGCGGCCGCCCGTGGACTCCGGGCTCGCCGCCCGCCACCCGCTGCGGCTCCTGCTGGCCGAGGACAACGCGGTCAATCAGAAGCTGGCGCTCCGGCTGCTCGCCCAGCTCGGGTACGCGCCCGACCTGGCCGAGAACGGCCTGGAGGTGCTCGAGGCGCTCGAGCGGCAGCCGTACGACCTGGTCCTGATGGACGTGCAGATGCCCGAGATGGACGGCCTGGAGGCGACCCGGGCGATCCGCGCCCGCTGGCCGGGGGGCGGCGGCCCCCGGATCGTGGCGATGACCGCGAACGCGCTGAGCGGCGACCGGGAGGCCTGCCTCGCGGCCGGGATGGACGACTACATCACCAAGCCGATCCGCCCGAGCGAGCTCGCGGCCGCGCTGGCGGCGACGCGGCCGACGCCGCCCTCGCCGGCTGGAGGCCACGATGCCTGACGACCCGATCGACGCGGCGACCCTCGACGAGCTGCTGGACACGCTGGGCGGCGACGAGGCGTTCCTGGCCGAGCTGGTCGGCAGCTACCTCGCCGACAGCCCGCCCCTCGTGGCCGCGATGCGGGACGCCGTGGCGGCCCGCGACGCGGCGGCGCTCCGCCGGGCGGCCCACACGCTCAAGTCCACGAGCGCCAGCGTGGGCGCGCTGCGGCTGGCGGGCGTGTGCCGCGAGGTGGAGGCCGCGGCGAGCGCGGACCTGGTCCGCGGCGACCTGGTCGAGGACGCGGCCGCCGAGTACGCCCGCGCCAGCGGGGCCCTGGCCGCTCGGGCGGGCGCAGCATGAAGCCCGCTGCCGGCCGGGTGCTCGTCGTCGAGGACGCCCGCCTCAACCGCGCGATCCTGGTTCGGGCCCTCGAGGCGCAGGGCTACGAGGCGGTCGAGGCGGAGAACGGCGTGCGGGCGCTCGAGGTCCTCTCCGGGGCTGACGGCGGGCGGATCGACGTCGTCCTGCTGGACCTCGAGATGCCGGAGCTCGACGGCTACGAGACGCTGCGCCGGATCCGCGGCGACGACGCCCTGCGCCACGTCCCGGTGATCGTCATCTCGGCCGTGGACGAGCTGGCGAGCGTCGTGCGGTGCATCGAGATGGGCGCGGCGGACTCCTGCCCAAAGCCGTTCAACGCGGCCGTCCTCCGCGCCCGCGTCTCGACCTCGCTCCAGGCCAAGCGCGCCCGCGACCTGGAGCTCGAGTACCTCGAGCAGGTGGCCCGGGTCACGGACGCCGCGGTCGCGGTGGAGTCGGACGCCTTCGATCCAGCCTCGCTCGATCCGGTCGCGGCCCGGCCGGACGCCCTCGGCCAGCTCGCCCGCACCTTCCAGGCGATGGCGGTCGAGGTCCGCGCGCGCGAGGAGCGGCTGCGCGCCCAGGTCCGCGAGCTGACCATCGAGATCGACGAGGCGCGCCAGGCGCAGCGCGTCGCCGAGATCACCGACACCGACTACTTCCGGGGCCTGCGCAGCCGGGCGGCGGAGCTGCGGCGGATCGTGGACGCGCCGGGGACCGCGGAAGGCTGAGGGCAGCCACGCCGCGCCGCCAGCACGGCGCACCCCCGGGGCGCCCCGCGCCCGGAGGCCCGCCCGCCGGTGCGGCGTCAGGCCCGGAGGCGGGCAGCCAGGCGCCGCTCCACCTCGTCGGTCACGGCCGCGGCCAGGCTCGTCCCGAGCCGGAGGGCCAGCCGGTCGAACAGCGGGCGGCGAAGGTGCGCCACCGTCGAGCGGGGCGGCACGCCCGCGGCCCTCGCGGCGATCTCGACCGCCCGCTCGAGGTCGCCGACCTGGTCCACCAGCCCGAGGGCCAGCGCCTCGCGCCCGAGCCAGACCTCGCCGGTGGCGAGCTCCCGGGCGCGCTCGGGGGCCATCCGCCGGCCCGCGGCCACCCGGCCCACGAACGCGTCGTAGAACGCGTCCACGACGGCCTGCTCCTTGGCGAGCTCCTCGTCGGTGTCCTCGCGCCACGGCGCCCCGGCCCCCTTCAGGCGCCCGGCGCGGGTCTCGGTGACGCTCACGCCCAGCCGGTCGAGCAGCCGCGGCAGGCGGGGCGAGGCGGAGATGACCCCGATCGAGCCGACCACCGCGTTGGGCTGCGCCACGATCGTCGGGGCGGCCAGCGCGGCGAGGTAGGCGCCCGACGCGCCGACGCCCCGGACGGCCGCCACCAGCGGCTTCGCCGCGGCCAGCCGCTCCAGGGCCAGGAACAGGTCGTCGCTCGCCGTCGCCGAGCCGCCCGGCGAGTCGATGTCGAGCACCACCGCCGGCACGCGCTCCGACTCGCGGAGGCGCCGGACCAGCTCGACCCAGTCGGCCGTGCGGGCGCCGCCCGAGATCGGCCCGAACAGGCGCAGGACCGCCACCCGGCCCGGGCGGCGGCGGCGGACCCAGGGCCCGACGATCGGCAGGCGGCGGAGGAGGCGCATCGGCCCAGCGTAGCGCAGGGCGCCGATGGACTCTCGGGTCGGTCGCGGGCGCATCGCCCCTGACGCCGGGCAGGGTCCGCTCGGGCGCTTCGGCCCTCCTGCCGGACGTCCTGTCGGGCCACGATGCGGGCGTGGCTGCAGAGGAGCATGTGCCGCTGCCCGCCCCGCCCGCCCGCGGGCCGTTCGCCCTCCGGGCCCGGGTCCTGACGCCGCTGGCGTCGGGCGGCACGCGGTACCTCCCCGACGGCGTGGTCGAGGTCGACGATCTCGGCCGCATCGCCGCGGTCGTCCCGTGGTCGCTCTGGGCGGCGCAGCCGGGGCCGGCCGACACGGCCTCGCCGGCCCTCCTCGACATCCGCCCCCTGCTCCTCCTGCCCGGCCTGGTGGACCTCCACGCCCACCTGCCGCAGCTGCCCAACGCCGCCCTCGGCGCCGGCCTCCACCTGCTGACCTGGCTCGACCGGTACATCTACCCGCTCGAGCGCGGCTTCGACCGGGCGACCGCGGCGCGCCTCGCGCCGGCCGCGTTCGCGCGGATGGCCCGCCTCGGCACGACCACGGCGCTGGTCTACGGCGCCGCCTGGGGGCCGAGCATGGACGAGGTGTTCCGCGCCGCGGAGGCGCACGGGATCCGGCTCGTCGGCGGGCGCGTGATGATGGACCGCATCACGTACCGGGACACGCCGCCGGAGCGGCTGCTCGACGTGGAGCTCGCGGAGTCGGCCGAGCTGTGCGAGCGCTGGCACGGGCGCGACGACGGGCGCCTGGGCTACGCGTTCACGCCGCGGTTCGCCATCTCGTGCAGCGCCGAGCTGCTCCGCGAATCGGCCGCCCTCGCCCGGGCCGCCGGCGCCTACTGGCAGACCCACCTCTCGGAGGACCGCGGCGAGCTGGACGCGGTGGCGCGCCTGTTCCCCGCCGCGCGGGACTACCTCGACGTGTACGACCGGGCCGGCGGGCTCGGGCCCCGGACGATCATGGCGCACGCCATCTACCTGTCCGAGCGCGAGGTCGCCCGGATGGCCGAGACCGGGACGCGGATCGCCCACTGCCCGGAGTCCAACCTGTTCCTCGCCAGCGGCGCGATGCCCCTGGCCCGCTACCGCGCCGCCGGGCTCGTGGTCGGCATCGGCTCCGACGTGGCCGGCGGACCCTCGCTGTCGCTGTTCTCGGTGATGCGGGCCGGCGCCTACGCCCACGACCTGGTCCGGGTCCTCGCGGAGGCGGACCGGGCCGCCCGGGCGGCGCCGGTGACGCCCCTGGACTGGCTGGCGATCGCGACCCTGGATGGCGCGCGCGCCCTGGGCCTCGAGGAGCGGATCGGGTCGCTCGAGGCCGGCAAGGAGGCCGACCTCGTGGCCGTCGACCCCCGGCTCACGGCGCCGCTGCCCGGCCTCGACCTCGACGAGCCGGAGGAGCTGATGAGCCGGCTCATCTTCAGCCCCCATCCCGACATGGTCCGCGCCGCCTGGGTCCGGGGGCGCCTGCTGCCGGCGGACCCGAGCGCGCCGAGCGCCGGCGGCCCGGGGCCGGTGCGCCGCGAGTCTGCGACCGAGGTGCTGACGCATGGCTGACCTGCTGGTCCGCGAGCGCGGGGGGTCCGCGCCCGGCACGTCCGAAACCGGCCCGTCCGCGCCCCGCCCCCCGCTGCGCCGCGAGGGGCCGGCCAAGCTCGCCGGCGTCGCGCGGTACACCGACGACATCGTGGTCCCGGGCGCCTGGTACGGCGCCACGGTCCGCTCCGGCGAGGCCCACGCGCGGCTGCTCGGGATCGAGCGCGACCCCGCCTTCGACTGGTCCGCCGTGGTGCTGGTGACCGCGGCCGACATCCCGGGCGACAACGTGGTCCACCTGATGGCCGACGACCAGCCGGCCCTGGCGACGGACGAGCTGCGCCACGTCGGCGAGCCGGTGGCGCTCGTGGCGGCCGCCGACCCCGGGACGGCCCGCGCGGCTCGCGACCACGTCCGTCTGCGCACCGAGCCGCTGCCGCCGGTGCTCGACCCGGCCGCGTCGGACGGTGCGTTCGCCCGGTACGAGATCGTCAAGGGCGACGTGGACGCGGCGTTCGCCGCGCTCGCCGCCGACGCCATCGTGGTGGAGGGCGTCTACCGGACCGGCCACCAGGAGCAGCTGTACATCGAGCCGCAGGCGGTGATCGCGGTGCCCCGCGACGACGGCGGCGTGACCGTCCACGGGTCGATCCAGTGCCCCTACTACGTGCACGCGGCCGTCAAGCGCGCCCTCGCCCTCGACGACGCCCGCGTGGTCGTGGTCCAGGAGGAGACCGGCGGCGGATTCGGGGGCAAGGAGGAGTACCCCTCGGGCCTGGCCATCCACGCGGCCCTGCTCGCGCGCGCCGCCGGGCGGCCGGTGCGCATGGTCTACGACCGCCACGAGGACCTGGCGGCCACGACCAAGCGCCACCCGGCGCTCGTCACGCACCGCACCGCCGTCGGGCGCGACGGCCGCCTGCTCGCCCAGGACGTGGACGTGCTGATGGACGGCGGCGCCTACTGCACGCTGTCGCCGGTGGTGCTGTCGCGCGGCGCCATCCACGCGGCGGGGCCCTATGCCTGCCCGAACGTCCGGATCCGGGCCCGGATGATGGCGACCAACACCCCGCCCAACGGCGCGTTCCGCGGCTTCGGCGCGCCCCAGGTGGCGTTCGCCGTCGAGACCCACGTCAACCGGATCGCCGAGCGCCTCGGCCTGTCGCCGGCGGAGCTGCGGCGCCGCTGGGCGTACCGCGAGGGCGACGTCACCGCGACCGGGCAGCTGCTGCGCGAGGGCGCGGGGGCCGGCGAGGTGCTGGAGCGCGTGGTCGCGGCCAGCGAGTTCGAGCGGGCGCGGGCGCGCACCCGTGCGGCGCGGGAGCGCGCACAGCGGGCGGGTGGCGCCGACGGGCCGGTCGCCTCGGGGATCGGGCTCGCGCTCGGCTGGCACGGGGCCGGCTTCACGGGCAGCGGCGAGAGCCGGCTCGCCAGCGTGGCGTCCGTCGAGCTCGCCGCCGACGGGCGGGTCCACGTCCTGTCCTCGTCCGCCGAGATCGGGCAGGGCTCACGGACCGTGCTGGCGCAGCTGGTCGCGGAGGCGCTGGGCGTCGGCGACGACCTGGTCGACGTCGCCCCGACCGACACCTCGCTGGTGCCCGACAGCGGCCCGACGGTCGCGTCGCGGACCACGATGGTCGTCGGCGGCCTGCTCGTGGTGGCCGCGGAGCGGCTGCGCTGGGAGGTGGAGGCGCAGACCGGCGGGGCGTTCGCGGAGACGTCCGCCGAGTGGGCCGCGGCGCACGGCCCGGTCCGCGTCAACGAGCGGTACGGGGGCCGCCCGGGCATCGTCTGGGACGAGGCCGCCCACCACGGCGACGCATACCCCGCCTACAGCTGGGGCGCGGCGGCGGCCGAGGTGGACGTCGACCTCGACACCGGCGAGGTGGCAGTGCGCTCGGTCGTGGCGGTGGACGAGATCGGGCGCGTGGTCAACCCGCTGATGGCCGCCGGCCAGATCGAGGGGGGCACGCTCCAGGCCGTGGGCTACGCCACGATCGAGGAGCTCAAGCACGACGGCGGGCGCCCGCTGAACGACCGGCTGGCGACCTACCTGGTGCCCACGGCCGTGGACGCCCCCGCCATCACCGCCCTCACGGCGACGCTGCCGTCGACGGCGGCCCCGCACGGCGCGAAGGGCCTCGGCGAGCTGCCGGCGGACGTGGCCGCGCCCGCGGTGATCGCCGCCATCCACGACGCGGTCGGCGCCTGGATCACCGAGCTGCCGGCGACGCCGGAGCGGGTCCTGGCGGCGATCCGCGCGCTCGAGGCGGAGCGGGGCCGGACGGCCCCGACACAGGGCTCGGAGGCGGCGGGGGGCCGCCCGGCCGGGCCGGGGGAGGCGGGGCGATGACCGTGACGGCAGGCGCGCCGGCCCGCACC
>JAJYGO010000327.1 GCA_021785115.1 Chloroflexota bacterium
ATGGAGATCGACTGGGCGACGCCCGCGGACGTGCCGGCGGTCGAGGGGCTGCTCTCGGCGGCTGGCCTGCCGCTCGAGGGCGCCCGGGAGGCCTTCGCGCTTGGCGTGGTCGGGCGCGAGGGCGGCCGGGTGGTCGCCGCGGCCGCCGTGGAGAAGTACGGCGCCGCGGGGCTGCTTCGCTCAGTGGTCGTCGACTCGGCCGTCCGGGGCACGGGGCTCGGCCGGTCGATCGTCGCGGCCGCCGAGGATGCCGCCCGCGATGCGGCGGTCCGCGAGCTGTACCTGCTGACCGAGACGGCGGTCGACTGGTTCCCGCGACTCGGCTACGAGGTGGTCGCGCGATCCGAGGCTGCCGCTGCCGTCGGCGAGTCGATCGAGTTCACCACCGTCTGCCGCGATGCCGGCGTCGCCATGCGGAAGCTGCTCGGGTAGGCGAGGCCCGGGTGGCGCCCGCGAGGGGCGCCCCAGCAGGGGCGACGAGGCGGCCGGGTGGCGGCCGGGTGGCGGCCGACGTCCACGAGGCGCGATGATGCGCCCGACGGCGCGACGACGAGGGCGTCGGGAGAAAGGACTCGCTGCCATGGCAGATCTTCGGCCCAGGCGGATCGCCGATCTCATCGCGCCCTACCGGGTGCAACCCGGGCGCAGGGTGCGCCTCCCGCGGGACTTCCCCACCGACGCGCCCGGCAAGTTCGGCCGTGGCGACTCGCGCGAGGCGAAGGCCGTCCTCGCGGCCGGGACCGAGCTGCTGACCGAATACCAGGAACGGCTGGCGGCGCAGGACACGTACGGCGTGCTCGTGATCATCCAGGCCATCGACGCCGCCGGCAAGGACGGGACCATCGGCCACGTGATGAGCGGGGTCAACCCCCAGGGCGTCGAGGTCACGAGCTTCAAGATCCCGTCGGACGAGGACCAGGACCACGACTACCTGTGGCGCTACGCGCGCCAGCTCCCCGGCCGCGGGTCGATCGGCATCTTCAACCGCTCCTACTACGAGGAGGTGCTCGTCGTCCGGGTGCACCCCGAGCTGCTCCAGTTCGAGAAGCTGCCGGCCCGCTCGCGGCGCGGCGACATCTGGCGGCGGCGGTTCCGCGAGATCAACGATTGGGAGCGCTACCTCTCGGACCAGGGCTTCAAGATCGTCAAGCTGTTCCTCCACCTGTCCGAGGACGAGCAGCGGCGCCGGTTCCTCGACCGGATCGACCAGCCCGAGAAGAACTGGAAGTTCAGCGCCGCCGACGTCAAGGAGCGGGCGTTCTGGGGCGACTACCAGAAGGCGTTCAGCGACGTGCTCTCGAACACGAGCACCGAGTGGGCGCCGTGGTACGTGATCCCGGCCGACGACAAGCCGTACGCGCGGATGATCGCCTCGGCGGCCATCGCCCACGCGCTCGTCCAGATCAACCCGCACTACCCCAAGGTGACGCCCGAGCAGCGCGCGCAGCTGGAGACGGCCCGGGCGACACTGGCCTCCGACGAGCCTGACGCCGACGCTGAAGCGCCGGCCGAGGGCGGCGACGCTGCGGAACCAGCCGCGCCGCCCGCAGAGCGATCTCGGCACAAGTCCAAGGCCAAGAAGCGCTCGAAGCGGTAGGCCGCCTCAGGCGACGCGGCCCTCCGATGCCGGCGCCGCGCCCGCGCCCGCCGCCGGCATCCGCGCCACGATGGCCAGCCCCGCGGCGCAGGCAAGGCACACGGCCGCGGTCCCGAGCATCGCCGTCGGCAGGCCCACCGTCACCGAGAGCACGCCCATCAGCGGCGGGTACACCACGGCGCCCACCACCGACGCAGCGACGATCACGCCGCTCACCGCGGCGGCGCGGTCGGGGAAGCGCTCCCCGCCCAGCGCCACGATGAGCGGGTAGATCGGGCCCGACGCGAAGCCGACCACCACGAACAGGACGATCGACGCCTCGACGCTGGGCACCGCCACGGCACCGACCAGCGCGACGCCCGCCACGAGCGACGCCCCGATCGCGAGCGTGGCGTGGTCGAAGCGGTCGGCGATGCGGCTGCCCGTGAACCGGCCGGCCGCGAGCCCCGCCCAGAACAGGCCGAGCGCCGAGGTCGCGGTCGCCGCCGGCGCCGCCGCCAGGAACCGCACGAGCCAGTTCGACACGCCGATCTCCGACGCGACGTAGCAGCCGATCGAGACCGCGAGCACCACGAGCGGCAGGGCGAGCAGGCTCGAGCGCTGGCCGCCATGCGCGCGGTGCGGCCGGGCGCGGCCGTCGGCGAGGTCGGTGACGGCGAGCAGGGCCGCGAGCGGCAGCGTGATGACGCCGCTCGCGACGATGACGCCCTGCCACGGGATGCCGATGAGGTCGCGGGCCGCCAGCGCGAACGGCGCCCCGAGCGCGCCCACCGAGTAGAACAGGTGCAGCAGGTTGAGCCGGCCGCCGCGGGCGTCGTGGTACAGGTCGAGGATCATCCCGTTGCCGCCGCCGTCGATCGCGCCGGACCCGACCGACCGCACCACGCCGGCCACGAGGAACATGCCCCAGTCGCCGGTCAGTCCCTGGGCGATCAGCCCCACGCCCGTCAGCCCCACCGCGACCGCGTAGATCGGGCGGCGGCCCACCCGCTCGGTGACCATCCCGCCGAGCACCGATCCGCCCGCGTACGCGATCGCGGTGACGAAGTAGAAGAAGCCGAGGCCGACATCGGTCTGGGCGAACCCGCCCTCCACCTCCCGGGCGAGCGACGGCACCAGCAGGCCGCTCCAGCCGAGGAGCACGAACGACCAGCAGCCGAGGACGAACGCCGTGCGGCGCGAGCGGAACAGGGTGACCCTCACGCGACCGATCGTATCGGGGTCGTCCTGCTCGCGAGCACCCCGCAGGCACCGGCGCCGGGGCGGGCGACGCGAGGGCGGGGCTACTCGCACCGCTGCGCCGCGATCGGGTCCAGCCGAGCCGTCTGTCGCACCGGCCAGACGCCGAAGACGACGCCCACGCCCAGCGAGAACCCGACGGCCAGGGCGATCGTCGAGGGCGACACCAGCATGATGTTCACGATCCGCGATCCCGCCCACGAGCAGGCTGATCGAGGCGATGCCCGCCAGCAGCAGCGACAGGATCCCGGTGATCGTCCCGAACGCGGACAGCAGCTGCGCCCGGTCGATGATCGTGAAGTCGTCGGCGGTGCCATGGGCCAGGTCGTGGCGCTGGAGGAGGAGCTCGCGGATGGCGAACTTCGTGAGCGGGATGTTCTCGGGTGGACCACCGACACGGAGATCGCGCCCAGGGACTTGCCGGCGTCGAAGTAGTCGCGCACGGCGGCCAGCGGCACCAGCACCTGGTCGTCGAGGATGCCCTTGGGCTGGAGGATGCCGACGATCCGGAACGGCACACCGCCCACGGTGATCGCCGAGCCCACGGCATCGGCCCCGAGGGGCGGCTGGCTGGGCCTTCCCCATCGACCTCCTCGCCGTTTCGGGGCAAGATGGTGCGCATGGACACGCGTCGCGTCCCGGTCGCCGAGGGCGTGGAGATCGCCGCCGACACCTGGCCAGCCCCAGATGCCGCCCCCGGCGCCCCGACGTTCGTGCTGATGCACGGGCTGGCGTCCAACGCGCGGCTCTGGGACGGCGTGGCGGCGCGTCTCGTTGAGCGGGGCTACCCCGCCGTCACGGTCGACCTCCGGGGCCACGGGCGCTCGTCCAAGCCCGACGGCCCCTACGACGTCCCGACCGTGGCCGACGACGTGGCCGCGTTGATCGGCGCCCTGGGGCTCGCGCGCCCCGTTGTCGCCGGGCAGTCGTGGGGCGGCAACGTGGCCATCGAGCTCGGCGCGCGCCATCCGGCGATCATGCGCGGCATCGTCTGCGTGGACGGCGGCTGGTTCGAGCCGTCGCGCGCCTTCCCGTCGTGGGAGGCATGCCGCGAGGCGCTGGCCCCGCCCCGGCTGGCCGGCCGCCGCCTCGCGGAGATCGAGGGCTACATCCGCGTCGCCCACCCCGACTGGCCCGAGGCGGGGATCGCCGGCACGCTCGCCAACTTCGAGCGCTTCCCGGACGGGACCATCGCCCCCTGGCTCACCTTCGAGCGGCACCTGACGGTGCTCCGCGGCATGTGGGACCACCACCCCTCCCAGCAGTACCGGCTGGTGACGGCCCCCGTGCTGCTGCTGCCCGCTGGTGCCGACAGGCTCGACGACCAGGCGCAGGGCCGCCGGGAGGTGGTCGAGGAGGCGCTCGCCGGGCTGCCGCGGGCGCGGGTCCACCCGTTCGCGGGCGACCACGACCTCCACGCCCAGCACCCCGCGGCCGTGGCGGACGCGATGGCCGACGCGGTCGCCGACGGGTTCTTCGCGTGAGCGGCGGGCCGGTGGGCGGCGACCCGCGCATCCTCGCGATCATGGGCTCGGGCGAGACGGCGCCTGCGATGGCCAAGGTCCACCGCGCGCTGTTCGACCGCTTCGGCCGGCAGGTGCCCGCGGTCATCCTCGACACGCCGTACGGGTTCCAGGAGAACGTCGACGACCTCTCGGCGCGGACGATGGAGTTCTTCGCCATCAGCGTCGGCAACCCGGTCGAGGTCGCGTCGTACCGATCGACCGACGTGGACGCAGTGACCGCGGCGACCGCCCTCGCCCGCATCCGCGCGGCCCGCTACCTGATGGCCGGGCCCGGCAGCCCGTCGTACGCGCTTCGCCAGTGGACCGGCGGGCCGATCCCCGGAGCGCTCGAGGAGAAGCTCCGGAGCGGCGGGATCGTCACGATGGCCAGCGCCGCCGCCCTGACGCTGGGCGTCGTGTCGATCCCGGTCTACGAGGTCTACAAGGTGGGCGAGCCGCCGCACTGGCTCGAGGGCCTGGACCTGCTCGGCAGCGCGACCGGGCTGCGGGCCGCGGTCGTCCCCCACTACGACAACGCCGAGGGCGGCAACCACGACACCCGCTTCTGCTACATGGGCGAGCGTCGCCTGCGGATGCTCGAGGCCCTGCTGCCGCAGGACGTGTTCGTGCTGGGCGTCGACAGCCACACGGCGCTGGTCCTGGACCTCGGGGCCGGGTCGGCGTCGGTCGCCGGGCTGGGCGGCGTGACGGTTCGCGTCGGCGGGCGGAGCGCCCGGTTCGAGGCCGGTGCCTCCATCCCGCTGTCGGCCCTCGGCGAGGCGGCTCGCGGGCTGGCAGCCGGGCAGTCCAGCGAGGCCGTCCACACGGCAGCCCTGGCGGGTTCAGCCTCCGACGAGCAGCCCGCCCGACCTGCGGTGCCGATGCGCCAGGAGATGCAGGAGCTGGAGGGGACCTTCAGCGCGGCGCTCGACGGTGGCGACGTGCGCGAGGCCGTGACCGCGCTGCTGGCGCTCGACGAGGCGATCAACGCCCGCGTCCGAGCCGGCGAGGACAGCCCCGACCTCGACAACGCCTCGGCGACCTTCCAGGCGCTCGTCGTGCGCCTGGGCGAGCAGGCCGGCCGCGGCTCCCACGACCGGCGAGCCGATCTGGCGCCGCTGGTCGAGGTCCTGCTGCAGCTGCGCGACACCGCCCGGGCGTCGAAGGACTGGACCACCGCGGACCTCATCCGCGCCCGCCTGGCCTCGGCGGGCGTCGAGGTCCGCGACGGGCCGTCGGGCTCGGAGTGGGTGCTGGCCGGCGCCTGAGCGCGGCAGCAGATAAGCCAAGACAGGCGCCCAAGGCCCTCCGGCGCGCCACCCGCTATCCTTCGCGCCGCCACCTTGGCCTGCCGCGGGCCCCCGCTTGGAGTCACTCCGTGTTCTCGTTCCTGCGCCGCCTGTCCCCGAGCATCCCGTCGATCGATGTCGCCGAGCTCGACGCCCTCCTCCAGCAGAATGCGGTCCGCGTGCTCGACGTGCGCGAGGATTCGGAGTTCCGCCGGGGTCACCTCCCGGGCGCCATCCACGTCCCGGTCAAGCGGCTTCCCGACCGCATCGCCAAGCTCCGCCGCGACAAGCCGTATGCGGTGATCTGCGCGTCGGGCAGCCGGAGCACGAAAGCGACGAACTACCTCCTCGAGCAGGGCTTCGAGGGAGCGGTCTCGGTCAAGGGCGGGACCAGCGCGTGGGCCAGGAGCGGGCGAGCGATCGTCCGCTAGGACGACGGGGGGAGGTCAGGCCTCCGCAGCCTCATCGAGCGCCGACCGCAACTCGCGCAGCGCAGCCTCGATCCGCGCCAACCGCTCCGGCGATGCGGTGGCCAGGCGCAGGGTCAGCCAGTCCAGCGTCCGGCGTCGGGCCTCCGAGAGCAGCCGGTCGCCCTCGTCGCTGAGCGAGAGCCGCACGCGTCGGCGCGAGGCCGGGTCCGCGCTGCGCACCATCAGCCCGTCGCGAACCAGCCGCGACACGAGCTCCGACATCGACGGCATCGACGCGCCCAGGTGCTCGGCCACGCTCGAGAGGTCTGTGCCCGGGTGCCGGCGGACGTAGAGCAGCGCCCGGAACTGCGGCACCGACAGACCCTCGGCCCGCCCCTCGCGCATCCGCGCCCGGATCGCCCGCATGACCGGCGGCACGGACTCCAGCACGGCCTCTGCGGTCGACCGCGCGATGCCGGTTGCCTCGGGTGACGTCTCCACGAGGGCAGGATAGAATGTTCGTGACCCGAAGTGTGACGGACATTCGCACCGATCGGGCAGGAGGCGACAGCGTGCCGGCACTGGCGATCGAATGCGCAGCCCTGACGCGCCGCTTCGACGAGGTCACCGCCGTCGACGCGTTGACGCTCAACGTGACCGACGGCGAGGTGTTCGGCCTGCTCGGGCCCAAC
Organism: Chloroflexota bacterium; assembly: GCA_021785115.1. Next base: position 6,733 of record JAJYGO010000327.1, read on the forward strand.
GGCGCCGGCAAGACCACCACGATCAAGATGCTCATCACCCTGCTCGACCCGACCTCGGGTGCGGCCAGGGTGGCCGGCCACGACATCGTCCGCGACTCGCGCGCGGTCCGCCGGTCCATCGGCTACGTGCCGCAGCTGCTGTCCTCCGACGGGACGCTCACCGCCCGCGAGAACCTCGACATCTCGACCCGCCTCTACCACGTGCCGCGCGGCGAGCGCCGACAGCGGATCGACGACGCACTCGAGTTCATGGGCCTCGCCGACGTGGGCGACAAGCTGGTCCGCACGTTCTCGGGCGGGATGATCCGACGCCTCGAGATCGCCCAGGCGATGCTCCACCGCCCGGCGGTGCTGTTCCTCGACGAGCCGACCGTGGGCCTCGACCCGGTGGCCCGGCGCGCCGTCTGGGAGCACGTCCGGAGGCTTCGCGAGCGTGACGGGACCACGGTGATGCTCACCACGCACTACATGGAGGAGGCCGCCGAGCTCTGCGAGCGCCTGGGGATCATGCACCTCGGCAAGCTCGTCGCCCTCGGGACCCCCACCGAGCTTGCCGCCCAGGTGGGCCCCGGCGCCACGCTCGATGCCGTGTTCACCCACTTCACCGGCTCAGGCCTCGAAGAAGGAGGAACGTTCCGTGACGTCGCTCGAACGCGCCGCACCGCACGCCGCCTCGGCTGAGCCCGTCGCACCGGTCCGCTTCCTGCTCGATGCCTGGACCGTCGCCAGCGCGGAGCTCCGCAAGCTCGCCCACGACCCCACGGAGGTGGCGACGCGGGCCGTCCAGCCGATCCTGTGGCTGGTCGTCTTCGGCCAGGTGATCGCCCAGGCCCGCATCATCCAGACCGGCAGTGTCGGGTACATGGACTTCCTGGCGCCAGGGGTGCTCGCCCAGAGCGCCCTGTTCTCCGCGATCTTCTTCGGCATCGCGGTCATCTGGGAGCGCGACCTCGGCGTCCTCCACAAGTACCTCGTCAGCCCCGCCTCGCGCGAGGCGCTCGTGGCGGGCAAGGCGCTGGCGGGCGGGCTCCGCGCGCTGGTCCAGGCGTTCGTCGTCTACCTCGCCGCCGTCCTGATCGGGATCCACCTTCGCTGGGAGCTGCCGTCGCTCGTCGGCGTGGCCCTGGTGGTGGTCCTGGGCGCCGCCGGCTTCGCCACGTTCAGCCTGATCGTGGCCTGCCTGGTCCGGACCCGAGAGCGGTTCATGGGCATCGGGCAGGTGCTCACGATGCCGCTGTTCTTCGCGAGCTCGGCGATCTACCCCATCTCGCTCATGCCCGGCTGGCTGCAGGTGTTCGCCCACCTCAACCCGCTCACCTACCAGGTGGACGCGCTCCGGGCGCTGATGATCGAGGGGAGTCCGTCCAGCTACCCGATCGGGCTCGACATCGCGGTGCTGGCGGGGACGGTGGCGGTGCTTGTGGCGATCGCGTCGCGCCTGTACCCGCGCCTGGCGCAGTAGCACCGTCGGCGGCGTGCCGTCTCCGATGGGCGCCGGCTCGGCGCGGGCCCGCCGCGCGGCAGCGGGGCACCTCCCCGCACGACCGGGGCGCTCGTCCAGCGGGTGGGCTGACGTGGCCTCGCTCGACGCTGCTCGCCGGGCGGAGCATCTGACCCCCGCACGCGTTCGCCGAACCGCGAGGCGGCTGCGCTGGCACCCGGATGTGTCCGAACAGTCGACAGGCGGCTGGCTGGAGGCGCGCGCAGCGTGAGCCGATGGCCCGCCGCCGCCCGGGAACGCGAAGCGGGGCATCATGGACGCACTTGCTGATGGAGGCTCGAAGACAATGCACGTCGGACTCGTCGGACTGGGGCGCATGGGCGCCAACATGGCGCGCCGCTGGCGCCGGAACGGCCACACCGTGGTCGGCTACGCCCGCACCGCCGCGAGCGTCGACGCGCTGGTGAACGACGCCCTCGACACGGGCGCCCACTCGCTCGAGGACCTCGTCGCCCAGCTGCCGACGCCGCGCGTGCTGTGGCTCATGGTCCCGGCGGCGTCGGTCGACGCGACACTCGCGGAGCTCGTGCCCCACCTCGCGCCCGGCGACATCGTCATCGACGGGGGCAACTCCTGGTACCGCGACGACATCCGCCGCGCGAAGGAGCTCGCCCCGGCCGGCATCCACTACGTCGACTGCGGCACGAGTGGCGGCGTCTTCGGCCTCGAGCGCGGCTACTGCCTGATGGTCGGCGGGCCGGACGAGGCGGTCGCCACCCTCGATCCGATCCTGCGCGCCCTCGCGCCGGGCGTCGCCAGCGCCCCCCGCACGCCCGGCCGGGAGGGAACGCCGTCAACAGCCGAGGAGGGCTACCTCCATTGCGGTCCGGTGGGCGCCGGCCACTTCGTCAAGATGGTCCACAACGGCATCGAGTACGGGGTCATGGCCGCGTACGCCGAGGGGTTCAACATCCTCCACCACGCCGACGCCGGGATCGCGGGCCACCGCGAGATCAACGCCGAGACCAGCCCCCTGTCGGATCCCGAGCTCTACCAGTACGAGCTCAACCTCCCGGAGATCGCCGAGCTGTGGCGCCGGGGCAGCGTCGTCGCATCCTGGCTGCTGGACCTGACCGCCGAGGCGATGGTGGGCGACCCCGGGCTCGATCGCTTCGGCGGCACCGTGGCCGACTCCGGCGAGGGCCGCTGGACGAGCATCGCGGCGATCGACACCTCGACGCCGGCGCCCGTGCTGAGCACCGCGCTCTACTCCCGGTTTACCTCGCGCGGCGAGGAGACGTTCAGCAACAAGGTCCTCTCGGCGATGCGCTGGGGCTTCGGCGGCCACGCGGAGATCACGAAGGACAAGTAGCGACACGGTCTGCGCCAGAGGCGGCCTCGCGATCACCGAGCGCCACATAGACGAGTATCGAGCTCGCTTCGAGCCGCCGACGGATGACGGGCTGGCTCTGTATGACCCGCCGTGGTAATGCGGCACTCGGCCTCAGGCGGGCAGCACCCCTGCAGGCTGCTCGATGGCGACCGCCGGCGCGCTGACGCGCAGCACCACCGCGAACGCCACGACGAGGAGCGCGAGCACGATCGCCCAGGCGCCCACGATCCCCGTGACGCTCACCACCACGCCCAGCAGCAGGGGCGCGGTGAAGATCGCCGAGCTTGACGCGAGGGTCAGGCGGGCGCTGGCGCGGACCGGCGCGGCGGGCGCGTGGGCGAGTGCGAGGCTGGCCGCGAACGGGTAGATGGGCGCCATGCCCAGACCGCAGAGCAGCAGCCCCAGCGCGGACAGCTCCGGGTGCGGCGCGAGCCACAGGACCACGGCGCCGAGCGCGGTCAGCACCGTGCCGGCGCGGACGACGAGCAGCGAGCGCCCCGGGCCGATGTGCACGAACGAGGCGGCCAGTCGGCCGCCGCTCATCCCGACGACGTAGATCGAGGCGAGGCCGGTGGCCGCGTTCGTCGAGATGCCGGTGCGGGCTGCGGCCACCTGCGAGCCCCAGACGACGTAGGAGAACTCGGCGCCGATGCACAGCGTGAGGAAGACCCACGACAGCCAGAACTCGCGCGACAGCGGGGGCTCGGGGGCACCCTCGGCGACGGGCGCGTCGCGGGCCGGCGAGCCCGGGATCACGAACGCGAGCACGACGAGGACCGGCAGCGGCGCGAGCGTCCCGTACCACCAGCCGATCGTCGCGGCGGCCGCGGACAGGACGAGCGGCCCGGCGAGCCCGCCAACCACGGAGGACAGGTTCGCGCGGGTCAGCAGCAGCCCCCCTCGGGGGCCCTGCCCGAGCGCGCTGTTGACGTGGACGAGCCACCCGCCCAGCGCCACGCCGAACACCAACCCGCCGACCATCGTGACCACGATGCTCACGGGCATCGCGAGCAGCAGGCCGGCCCCGGACATGAGCAGCAGCCAGGCGCGGATCGCCCGCTGGGCGCCGAAGCGCGTGTTGAGCTGACGTGCCGCCACCCCGCCCAGCCCCAGGCCCACCGCCATCAGCGAGTTCGGCATCGCGGCCAGCCAGGGCTCCACGTGGAGCGTGTCCCGGACGAATGGCGTGATGAACCCGACGGCGTAGACGAGGAAGCCCTCGGCAGCCATGACGACGTACGCGGTCCAGATCAGGCGGCGCACGTCCGGATGGCCTCCGCGAGCGGGTGGCTGGCCCGGAGCTGTGACGCCCTGGTCCATGGACGGCCATTGTCGCCCGGCCGGAACGTACCGGTGCGGCGTGTCCCCGTATCCGGCATTGTGGTGGGCGTGCAGCACGACGACGCCACGGACGAGTACGTGACCCTCCGCGCCCTCGCGCTGATGCTGGCGCGCGGGTCGGTCGGCGGGACGGTGGCGCCGTACGGGACGGTGATCCTGCTCGAGGCTGGGCTCGCCCCGGAGCTCCTGGGGCCGCTGGCGGCGCTCGGCGCCATCGCGACGCTGCTGGCCGCTCCCACGTGGGGTCGACTCGGCGACCGCCACGGGAGGCGGCGAATGCTCGCCTTCACGATGCTGGTGGCCGCACCGGTCGCCCTCGCCCATGCGACGGGCCGCGTTGCCGTCATCGCCGTGGCGTACGTGCTGTGGGCCGCGGTGGCGTCGGCGTTCATCCCGCTGACGGACTCGCTGGTCCTGGGCCGCCTCCGCGGCGACCGCGCGCAGTTCGCCCGGGCGAGGGTGGGCGCGTCGGGGATGTACATAGCTGTCGTCGTGATGCTCGGCGCACTCGTGTCGGGGACCGCCCTCGGGTGGGCCGCGCCGGGCATCGTGGGCTTCGTGCTCTGCCTCCTTGCCGCGGCGGCCGTCGTCGGTCGCCTGCGCGGCGAGCTCATCTCCGGGACCGGCGTGGCGGTCCGCGGCAGCACCGGGCTCATGACCGGGATCCTCGCCGGGGTGCGGCGCAATCGGTGGTTCCTCGTCGGGCTGTCACTCGTGTTCGCCGGCTCCAACGCCCCGACGATCTTCACCGGCCCGCGCGTCGCCGAGGTGGGCGGAACCGGATGGGAGGTGGGCCTCGCGATCGCCGCCGGCACCCTGGTCGAGCTGCCCGCGTTCTTCACGCTTCCGTGGCTGCTCCGGGCGATCGGCGGGCAGCGCATGTTCGTGACCGGCGGGGTGCTCCTGGGCGTGGCCGGCCTGACGTCCGCGCTGGCCCCGACGCCGGAGCTGCTCATCGCCGCGCGCCTGCTGTTCGGCGCCGGGTACGCCTGGGTGGTGCTGCCGTCGCTGGCGGCGATCTCGGCGGCCGCCCCAGCCGACGAGCACGCAGCGTCGGCGGCGCTCCACTTCGCGACGCAGGCAGGCGGCTCCCTGCTCGTCGCCTTGGCCGGCCTGCCGCTGGTCGCCGCCACCGGGTCGGTGTCGGCCGTGCTGGCAGCGGCCGCGATGGCTGCCCCGGTCGGCGCGGTCGTCGGGCTCCGCGCGTGGCCACGCGCGGCGTCCCCGGTTGAGCCCGCGCCCGCCCCGGCCGAGGCTCGCGCCTCGACATGACCGGCCAGCGCCCGGTCATGGTCATGGGCTGCACCAGCGACGCGGGCAAGAGCTTCCTCGTCGCGGCCCTGTGCCGGATCCACGCCAACCGCGGCGTCCGCGTGGCGCCGTTCAAGGCGCAGAACATGAGCAACAACGCCGCGGTCACGCCCGACGGGCTCGAGATCGGCCGGGCGCAGTACCTCCAGGCCCTCGCGGCCCGCGTCGCGCCCGAGGCCCGCCACAACCCGATCCTGCTCAAGCCGTCGGCCGACACGTTCAGCCAGGTCGTGGTCATGGGCCGCTACGACGCGGAGATGACCGCGCTCCCCTGGCTGGGCCGGTCGGAGCTCCTGTGGCCCACCGTGCGCGAGGCGCTCCACTCGCTGGTCGCCGACCACGAGCTCGTCGTCATCGAGGGCGCCGGCAGCCCGGCAGAGGTCAACCTGCGCGCCTCGGACATCGTCAACATGCGCGTCGCGCTCGAGGCCGGAGCGGACGTGTACCTCGTCGCCGACATCGACCGCGGTGGCGCCTTCGCCCACCTCCTGGGAACCTGGCTGTGCCTCGCGCCGGACGAGCAGGCGCTGGTCCGCGGCTTCGTGCTCAACAAGTTCCGCGGCGACCCGGCGCTGCTGGGCAACGCGATGGACTGGCTCGAGGAGCGCACCGGCGTCCCCACCGTCGCCATCGTCCCGATGCTCCGCCATCACCTGCCCGAGGAGGACGCCTTCCACCACGCCGCGTCGCCGGTCGCGGGCGAGGTCAACATCGGGCTCGTGCTCTACCCGTACGCGTCGAACCTCGACGAGTTCGACCCGCTGCTCCACGAGCCCGGCGTGACGGTGGTGCCGATCCGCGAGCGAGCCCCGCTCGACGGGTTCGCGGCCGTCCTGCTGCCGGGGTCGAAGAACACGGCCGCGAGCCTGCGCTACTTGCGGGGCACCGGGCTCGACGCGGAGATCGCGCAGGCGTCGACTTCGGGCGTGCCCGTCGTCGGCGTCTGCGGCGGGCTCCAGCTGCTCGGTCGACGCGTCCTCGACCCGGCCGGGCTCGAGGGCGGCGACATGGAGGGCCTCGGGCTGCTGGACCTCGAGACCACGCTCGAGCCGGCGAAGACGACGCGCGTCGCCGAGGTGGCCTGGGCGGGCGGGCTGCTCAGCGGATACGAGATCCACCACGGCCGGACCGTGGCCGGGCTGGCGGCTCGCGAGCACCTCCCCGACGGCCTGGGCTGGGAGCAGGGGGCCGTCCGCGGCGTGTACGTCCACGGGCTGTTCGAGAATTCCGCCTACCGCCAGGCGTTCCTGGCCGGGCTGGGCTGGCGGGGGCAGGTCCGCGACTGGCGGGCGCACCTCGACGCTGAGCTGGACCGCGTCGCGCGGGAGGTCGAGGCGGCCTGGCCGCAGGGCTGAGCGGACGGCGGCGCCTGCCGGGGCGGCGGGCCCCGGGCAGGCGGCGGGGACGGCCCGAGCGGGCCTTCCCGAGCCGCCCCGCCCGGTGTCCCGTTCCTGAGGTCGCC
>JAJYGO010000272.1 GCA_021785115.1 Chloroflexota bacterium
GGTCCCAGGACCCTGGTGGCCGGTGTATGGCGGTAGCTCGTTTGACCTCTGGGAGCCTGAACTGTGGGTTCGGGACGGCGGACTGCCGTTCGTGCTGGACCCTTCTACGGGAATCGCGGAACTTCAGCGGAAACGGGTCGCATCGCAGGTTTGGCGAGCGCACTTCCGGCCGGAAGACATCGCTAACCCGTCGACCTTGCCGCTGAACCGGCCACGCATCCTCTTTCGCGACGTCACGAATCGGACAAATTCGCGTACCTGCATTGCGTGCCTGGTGCCGCCCAAGGTCTTCGCAATCAACAGCGCCCCGTCGGTGATCTTCCCGAAGGGGGATGAGCGGGACCAGGCGTTTGTGCTCGGCGTGATGAGCAGCTTGCCCTTCGATTGGCTCGCCCGCCGTCGCGTGGAGACGCACCTGAGCTACTTCATCCTGAATAGCCTGGTGATGCCAAGGCCTACGAACCGACACCTCGAGCCGCGCTGGCAGCGGGCTGTAGAACTGGCCGCGAGACTGGCTGCAGTCGATGATCGATATGCCGACTTCGCTGAGGCGACAGGCTCGGCGTTCGGCCCGATCGCCGCAGCAACCAAGTCAGAGATGATCGCCGAACTTGATGCCGTCGTCGCCCACCTATATGGGCTAGAGCGCGCCGAGCTCGAGCTGATGTTCGAGGACTTTCCCTCGACCGAGGCCGGCGTGTCGCCCGGTCGGCGGGCTGCCGTACTCGCGCAGTTCGATCGGTGGGCCACGTGACCGGTGAGCGACGCGAGTTCGTCGACAACCGCGCATCGAATACCGTAGCCGAAGCGATCCGTCAGGCCGCGGCGTACTACGGGAACTCCCGTGAGATCGCGATCGCTTCCGGCTACTTCAATCTCGGTGGCTTCACGGTGATCGCCGATGCCCTCGAGGCCGCGCCGCGCGTGCGCATCCTGCTCGGCTCCGAGCCCGAGCCGGCGCGGCCGCGCCGAACACCACTGCCGGGCACGCCGCCCACAGCGCAGCCCCTCAGGGAACGGCTCGGGGAGCTCCGGGCATCGCTCGAGGCTGACCGGGACCTCGTTCCGTTCGCCCCAGAGGCCGTCGGGGCAGTCGAGCGCCTCGTCGCGTTCCTCGATCGCCCGACGACCGAGGTCAAGCTCTACCGGCGCGAGTTCCTCCACGGCAAGGCCTTCATCTTCGGTGACGAGGCTGGCGTGCTCGCCGGGTCAGCCAACTTCACGGCGGCGGGCCTGCTGCACAACCTCGAGCTCGACCTCGGCGCCTACGCACCGCACCAGGTGAGGGCTGCGCGAACCTGGTTCGACGACCTCTGGGATGAGGCCGAGGCGTTCGACCTCGCCGGCGTGTACCGGGCTCGCGAGCTCGAGTACGACCCGCACACGATCTACCTGCGGATGCTCTACGAGCTGTACGGGGCCGAGCTGGTCAGCGAGGTCGAGGAGCTGCCACGCACGCCCGGCGCGACCCTCCAGCTGACGGAGTTCCAGCGGCTCCCAAGCGGAAGGTCGAGCGGCGCCTGCGGCCGGGTCATGGTCCGCACCGAGCGCCTGGGCGTCACGGAGCACCGGGACGGGATGCTCGGCGACGGGGCGTCGAGCGGGCTGCGGCTCGAGGCCGACGACCTGCGGGCGTACGTCTCCGCAGAGCGCGTCAGCGAGTACCTGGGCGGCGGCGACATGCTCGAGTACTGGAAGTCGGGCAGCTACCTGCTCAACTTCATGGAGTCGTACAAGCTCAAGCGGCAGTTCAGGCTCGCGTACGCGGACGGCGGCCGGCGTCGGGAGCTGAAGGACCTGCTGGATGGCGCCCCGGGCCTGCTGCCGGCGAGCGCGGTCCGGCGCTACGCGCGCGTCGACCCCGGGAACGCCCGGCTCCGCGCCCTCATGTCGGACGTCATCGACAACGGCGCCTGGCGACTCCTGTGGCTCCCGCCCGCCATGCCCGACTACGGGCTGCGCGGCGCCTTCGCCGACCCGCGCCTGGCGGGCCTCACCAAGCGCCTGGTGTTCTCCTCCTGGAGCATGGTGCCCCAGGTCATCGCGACGCTTGTGAGCTACGAGGCCGAGCGCCAGATGATGCGCACCCGCTCGCCGGGCTTCGTCAACACGGCGGAGGCGCGGCGGCGCATCCGGCCGCTCCTGCGGTTCGGGCGCGCCGACGGTCGACTCACCGGCATGAGCCTGCTGGGCATCCTGTACCCGTCCCCGGCGCTCGCGCGGCTCGGGGACCCGCACGCGATCGGCCGGGCGCTCGGCGGCGCCGCGGCGCCGCCGGCGCTGGACGACGTCCTCGCGCGAGCCGAGCGGTCGATCGACGCGGCCCTCCGGCCGATCGTGGGGCATCGCCCATCAGACGGGCCTGTCGACGAATCGTGGTACTGGGCCGCCCCGCTGCTGCTCGACGCGCGGGGGGACGCCGCACGGACCGCGGCGTGGCTGGGGCGCCGCGGCCTGGCCGACCGGTGGGCGGGCGGGGGACCGGGCGAGGACGGCGACGTCTCCCTCTTCGCGGACCACCTCGAGGAGGCGCGGCGCGTGCTCGCGAACCCTGGCGAGCTCGGCCGGGTGCCCGGCGACCTCTGCGCCGTCCTCGCCCGGCTCGCCGTGGGCAGCCCCGCGAACTGCGCCCTGCGGGCGCTCGCCCGGGTCGCGCCCGGGCAGCTCGGTCTCGCGGACGAGGCGAGCCGGGACAGCGCCGCTCGCGTGGCATGGGGACTCCGGTCGCTCTTCAACGTCCCCGAGGTGATGGCGCTCGTGCGCGGCCGGGCCAACGACGAGGTCCCGTATTGGGCCAAGGTGGTCGAGTACTGCCTCGACGGCGGCCTCGACGCCGTGCTCGCCGAGTACGCGCACGTGCTCCGGGAGGCGCTGGGCCACCTCGACCGCGACCCCGGCATGGTGGCCGCGCCCATGGCGAAGGCGATGTACGAGGCGCTCTCCATCCGGGCCGCGAACTACACCGCCGACGATATCCGGACCGACGGCGGCGAGCTGGTGGTCGAGCCGTGGAGGCTCCGTGCGCGGTACGCGCTGCGGTTCGGCGCCCAGAGCGTCGAGGACCAGGCCGAGCTCCAGCGGGCGGGAGCGGTGCGCACGGCGTTCAACTCGCCCTTCTGGCCGTTCGTGCTCGCGACGACGTCCGTGGGCCAGGAGGGGCTGGACTTCCACCAGTACTGCCACGCGGTCGTCCACTGGAACCTGCCCGCGAACCCGGTCGACCTGGAGCAGCGCGAGGGACGCGTCCACCGCTACAAGGGGCACGCCATCCGGAAGAACGTCGCCCGCGCGCACCGCGCCGACGGGCACCGGAGGCCGGCCGACGACCCCTGGGAGGCGATGTTTGCCGCGGCGCGCAGGGCCCGGCCGAAGGGCACCAGCGACCTCGTGCCCTACTGGGTGTACCAGGTCGAGGGCGGGGCCAAGATCGAGCGCTACGTGCCCGCGTTCCCCCTGAGCCGGGAGGTGGAGAAGCTGCGGCTGCTCAAGCTCTCGATGGCCGCGTACCGCCTCGTGTTCGGGCAGCCCCGCCAGGAGGACCTGGCGCAGTTCGTGATGCGGGCCACCGAGGGCGGGATGCCCGCTGAGGCGATGGACCTCCTGATGCTCGACCTGTCGCCGCGGTAGCCGGATGGGCAGGGCGGCTGACGCGCTCAGCGAGAAGCAGATCGCGACCCTCGAGTGGATCCGGGACGGCTGCCCGGCCGTGGACGGCGAGACCGAGGTCAGCCGCCGGATCAGCGCGGCGTCGCTCAAGAGCCGCGGCCTCGCCAAGGTCAGGGGCGCCGGCGCCACCTGGACGGCGTCCATCACCCCTGCGGGGCGCGCCTGGCTGGAGGCGCACCCGACATCCGTGGCCGACACCGTCGGCGGCTCGGAGGGGCTGATCGCGCGCGTGCTCGCCGCGGACGGCCGCCTCGCCATCGGCGGCGACGAGGAGGCCGCGGCCGCGTACGAGGAGCTCGTGCGCCTCAGCCGGCACGCGCCCACCCGCCCGCGGGGCTGGCGCCTCGAGGTCAAGAACGCGGGCTCGTGGTCGGAGCCCGCCTACGAGGTCGTGCTCGTCCGGCAGTTCGAGGACCTCGTCGAGGAGCGTCCGGTGCCGGTGCCCGAGCGCGTCGCGCGCTACCACCCCTCGGTCAGGTCGTGCCTCGACGACCGGGACCGGCTGGCGGTCAGCCGCGAGCACGCGGCTCGCGCGGGGCGCATCCTCCAGGCGATCGCCGACGAGGCGCCCCGGCGCGGCCTCGAGGTGGTCCCGCCCCGACCGTCCGGGCAGCCCCCGGTGGCCGACGGGTACCGCGGGCGCGGACCCGGCCGCTCCGGCCTCACCCTGCGGGCGCCGGCAGGGACCTACGAGGTCCGGATCCAGGAGGTCTCCGGCCGGAGCAAGACGCCGGTGCCGCGGCGCCCGTGGGGCCAGCGCTCCTCGCGCGCGGCGTGGCTCGACAACCGCCAGTTCGAGTTCGTAAGCACCGGGGTCCTCGAGCTGGTCGTCGAGGGGCCCGGGCTGGGGTACAGCGGCGGCTACCGCATCCGCGACTCGGCCACGATGACGCTCGACGAGCGGCTGCCCCGCGTCTTCCGGCGGATCGAGGTGCACCGGCTCGAGGCCGAGCACCAGGAGCAGGAACGCGAGCGCGCGGCCGCGGAGCGCCGGCGGCGGTGGGAGGCGGCCATGGCGGCGGCGAGGGCCTGGTACGACGAACAGGCCCGCTGGGAGGCGTTCGAGGCGGCATCTGCGGCGTGGGACTCGATCGCGCGCCACCGCGCGTTCCTCGTCGCCGCCCGCGAGGCGGCGGCAACGCTCGACGGGCCCCGCCGGGACGAGCTCCTCGCGCACCTCGACTTCGCCGAGCGTCGGCTCGACAAGTCCGACCCGCTCGCAACTCCGGACCATCTGCTGCCGCGCGTCCGGGAGCCGAAGCCGGACGACCTCAAGCCCTACCTGGGCGGCATGAGCCCCAACGGGCCGGACGAGGGCCGCTGGTAGCGGCGTCCCGCCCACGCTTTCCCGGTCATGGCGACACAACGCCCGAGCCGGCGGCTAAGCGTCGCCGCCGCGCCGTGATTCTGCTACCGCGAGAACGACCGCCTGGAGCCTCTTCGGGAGGTCCTCGAGCCGGCAGACGTGGCCCTCGCCCAGCTCCTTGTGGCAGGTGCCGCACTGGCGGACCTTCGGCGGGGCGGGCGTCGGCGGCGCGGCCGGCGTGGCGGCGGCCCGCAGCGCACGCTGGAGCTCGGGGTTCTCCAGCAGCGGCGGCGGCGGACAGCACCGGTCGCAGTGCCACGGGCCGTGGTTGTACGAGTGGTGCGCGTCCCCGCAGTCGGGGTGGAGCTCCCGGAACGCCCGCTCGCGCTCCAGCTCGAGCGGACGCACGCGGGCCTGCCACACGTCGTACGGCTCCCACGCCCGGCCGTCCTGGCACCGATCGGCCTCGTCCTGCATGGCCCGGTCGAAGTACGCGAGCCCGCACCCCTGGCACGGCACGCGGTCGACGAACTCCTCCCACCCGAGCCAGTCGCTCGCTGTCCAGGTGACGCCCTCGCGCGCCGGCTCGCGCAGAGGGTCCGGGGGGAGCGGTCGCGCCGCGAGGGCCTGCACGAGCTCGGCCGGCGTCGCGTCGCCGGGCCACGGCGTGCCGAGGGCCTCGACGATGCGCCGGTGACGCCTCTCCTCGGGCGAGCCCTCGGCGTCGGCCGCGGCGATCATCGCCTCCGTCTCCTCCTCGCGCTCCTTGTCCCGACGGGTCCACTCCTCGAACAGCTCGGGCTTGTTCCTGCGCACCCTCCGCATGAGCGACTCGTGCCGAATGGCCCGCGCCCGCGCCTGGCTCTGTTCGAGCAGCGTGGGCTCGGTGTCAGGAATGTCGAGAGCGGCAGCGACCCGCTGCGCCCTGGTCTCGACGGACGCGGGGTCGCCGGCCGGCGTCAGGGCCCGGTCCAGCTCAACCGCGACGGCACGGAGGTCGAGCCGCCATGACTCCCGGTCGTCGCCGACCCGCAGGTACTCCTCTACTGCCTTGCGTTGGAGCACGCTCAGCTCGGCGACCGTCCACTCGCTGCCCACCGCGATGCCCTCCTGCCGGTGCATGCCCCCACCCCGGCAACGCTACGCCGGCAGCCGCACGTACGTCCGCGGGTACTCCGAGGACTCCTCCTCGCGCCGCGATGCGAGCCTGCCGTCGTCTGCCAGTGCGAGGATGGCGCGGCGCAAGCTCATGAACTCGACGTCGTGCACTGCGCCGTAGTTGGGCAGCGAGTGTGCGAGCACGAGGTCCCGGGTCTTCGGCCCATGGCTCCCGAGCAGCACATGGGTCAACAGTCCAACCGACAGCTCGCCGTCCATGGTCTTCAGGACGTCCTCGACAAGCCCGAGGAGGGCGTCCTGTCCCGGCATCACGCCGGATCGGGGCACGCGTGGCTCCTTCGGCCGAACGTCCGCCGGCCTCCTCACCGGCTCCACGTGCAGCGGGCCGCCCTCCGGCACCGGGCCGACAGCCTCGCGCTTCGCCTTGCGGACCGCCGCCGCGGACTTCGCCCTGAGCCGGCGCATGGCGCTGGCCTGGAGCTGGCGGATGCGCTCACGCGTCACGACGGCGATGTTCAGCTCCCGCGCTACGACGTCCGCGGTGCGTGCGAGCGTAAGCGAACGGTCGGCGTACCGGCCAAAGCGGCAGCGGACGATCAGGGCGAGCCTCGGCCGCAGCGAATCGACTCGCTCCCAGATCTCGTCGTCGTCACCCCATACGGGGTCGCCGGCTGGCACGCCGGCGGGATACAGCGAGGCCAGGAGAGCACGCGACGGCGCCGACAACCCGGAGAGCGCGCCCTCTGCCTGCCCGACCGCAGGCTCGGCGGCGACGGCCTCAGGAGACGCGCCCGGCCCGAGGTGGATCACCTCGACGCCCGGGGGCACGATCTCGGGTGAGGGGGCGAGACCCTTCCAACGCACCCAGATCGCGGCCTTGCCGTGCTGGACGGCGTGGCCGAGCTTCTGGGCCGACCACACCTTGTTGGCGCGGTCGATCTCGATCACGAGGTCGCGCTTGTAGCCGGAACGCGCGATGTAGAGGTCGACGTAGCCCTGCCGTCCTGGGCGCTCAGGCGTATCGGCAAGGAAATCGAATGGCATCTCGGCGACAGCCAGCCAGCCGAGCCCTTCGGCCCAGTCCTCGACCACGCGGGTGACCAGCCGCGTCACCGCGGTCGAGGTCATCCCGTCGAAGCGGAGCTGCGCGAGGGCCAAGGCCAAGCTCTGGGCGGTCCGCGTCGGCTCGCCACTCGTCAAGATCGTCCCCGTGACCATGGGCCGGAGCGTACCCCGGGGTTCGCTCTGACGACCATGGTCTGAATGGACCGCCCACGAAGGGCCCACTTGGTCACTCACCCGGGCGCTCCTGGCGGCACCTGGGCGTGCTGCGAGGGCGCTGGATGATTCTGGAGTGGTCCCGCGGTCACCAAAAAACGCGGAAACCCGGGCGGACTTCGGATTGCCTGGCGCGGGTTATCGCGCCTCCCGTCCCTTCCGAGGGCCTCCCCCTCCCCTTCGCGCGCTCGTTGCACGAGCGGCACGACGCCTGCCAGCCGGCGGTCGGGTCGCCGTCGACCACGTGCGCGGCGACCAGGTCGGACGCGGCGACGATGACCATGCCGCACCCGTACGCGCAGGGCGTCGGGAGCAGCGCCAGCAGCAGCGCCCGAGCGCGCTGGTGGTCGGCGCCGTACCCGCGCGCCTCGCGGGAGGGTCGCCTGCGCTCGCACGCCCTGCAGCGCGTCCCGGACGGCAGTTGGACGGGCGGGTGCCCGTTGTCGCAGGTGCGGATCACGCGCTGCCCTGCTTGGCCCGGATGCGGGCTGCTGCCGCCGCCCCCTTCGCGACCTGGACGCCGTCGTTGGCCGCGACCAGGGCGAGCACCGCGAACACCGCGCCGTTGAGCGCGGCGACCTGGTCGCCCGTCAGCACGACGAGGTTGGCGAGCACGATCGCGTTCAGCACCGCGGCGACGGCGCCGGTCCAGAGGGTGAGCGATCGGCCGAGGATCACGACATCCCTCCCGTCACTTCACGCGCACGGCGTCGCCGGGGTGGATCAGGCCGGGGTCGGCGCGGTACCTGGCGTTCTCGGGGAGTGCGAGGAGGGCCGCGACGGTGAGGCCGTGGGCCGCGGCGATCCCCGAGAGGGTGTCGCCCGGCTTCACGGTGACGGTCGTGATCGGCGGCCGCAGGATCGCGTTCGCCCTCGTGATGACCCGCGCCATGTAGGCCTCGCGCGTCGAGGCGGGCCACGGGTCGCTCGCCCGCGAGACGCTGTTGACGTCGGCGTGGGCCAGGACGTGCGCGCGGTCGACGGTCAGCCCGGTGGCCCTGTGCGCCGCGGCAAGCAGCTGCGCGACGGCCTCGAACTGCGCCGGGGTGAACGGCTGCGCGCCCGCGCCGCACACCTCGATCGACTCGAACACGAGCTCGTTGAAGTTGACGCCCGGGACGATGTGCCCCTGGGCGACCGCGTCGGGGTGCGCGACGTCGCCCTGGCTCCACGCGGCGTACCTGGCCGGGTCGACCGCCCGGACCACCGTACCGTCCTTGCCCACGTAGGCGGTGGCGGAGGGGCCCATGCTCCCGGCGCGGTTGGCGTAGTCCCTCTCGTCCATCGGGCCGGCCTTGGCGTTGGCGGTCTGGTGGAGGACAGCGAGCACGGTGGGCTTGCGGCGGCGTTGTGCCCCGCGGGTCGGGTAGCCGTACGCCTTGTTGGTCAGGGGCGCGGTGATCATCAGGCCTCCTTCACGGCAGGCTCGGGTTCACGGTCTTGGCCAGGGCGGCGACGACCTGCATCGCCACCACGACGAGGGAGGCGAGGGACGCGCCGAGCGCCCAGCGGGCGAGGACGAGGGCCCCGTCGGCGCGGTTCTGCCAGGCGAGCATCCGGTCGAGGTCGCGGTCGTGGCCGTCGAGGCGGGCGTATATGGAGTCCGCGCTGCGCTGCATGGCGGCGCGCCGCTCGACGCCCGCCGCCTGGTCCCGCGCGATCGCGTCGACCGCAGACTTGAGGCCGCGGATGTCCTCGCGCATCTCGAGCAGGAGCTCGCGCTGCGTGATCCCGGTCGAGCCGGGCTCGTCGCTCACGGGACGGTGGCGGCGCGGGCGTACCCGGGGTCGCAACAGGCCGGGGGGCCCGGGAGCCGGTGTGGATCGGACCAGCGCGCCGTCATGCCCTGTAGCGTCGGGCAGCGGCGGGCGGATGACTACTTGGTCGTTTGGGCCATGCCCGCCATCAGACAGCTACCTCGCAAGGGCGTGCGGCTGCCGCACGAGACGGCGCTACTCGGTCGACGGTGACAAGTCCAGCCGACGCGTGGCCACCAGGTAGGCGGCCATGCCCACCACCAGCACGATCCCCGTGAGCAGCCACGAAGCCGAGTCGTCCCCACGCGCCGCGATGAACGCCCAGCGGGCCGGGTGCTCGATGTCCTCGCCCCGACCGAACACCGCGACGGCGAGCAGGAACAGGGCTGGGGCCACGGGCGCGAGCCGCCAGCCCGCGAAGGCGGCGGCCAACAGCAGGAACCCGAGGTAGGTCAGGACCGCACGCGCAGCCACGAGGCCCGCGTCGGCCATGCCGACGGCGTGGAGCAGGACGGCCACGAGTGCGACAACGCCCGTCGCGACCAGGGTGATCGCGAGGTCGGCCCACTTGATGGGCCGAACGCCCGTCGACTCCAGCCGACCGTCACCACGGGCACAGCCCCACCCGACCACCGCAGGCACGGCAATTGCGAGGAATGCCCCCGCCATCATGGTCGCCCCGGTCGGGCTCGGAGTCGCCCCCATGGACGAGCCGGGCCACGCGAGGAGCGCGACGACGACGGCTACCACCGAAGCGATCACTCGAGCGCCCCGGACCCGCAGGTAGAGGCTCACGGACGCACGGTGAGATCGACCTCGACCTCCTCGCAGGTCGCCACGAGGACCGCGGCGTGCGCGACCCAGGCCCGCCGCGCCTCGGGCGACACCTTCCAGAGGGAGTCGACGGTGGGCAGCGGATCGAGCGTAGTGCCCGGCATGCCCTGCCCGTAGCCGTATTCCTCGACGAGGCGGCCCGGCGACATGCCGCCGGCGGCGGCATACCAGGCTTGGAGCCACGTCATCGCGCCGGCGCCGGTCGTGCCCATCTGGGTTCCCGTCCGGGGGTCGATGCACACGGGGTATGGCGGGGTCATGGCGACGGCGAGGGCGCGGATCACGTCATCAGGCGCGGTTCCCGAAACCCCGAAGGCGAGCGACCCGGCAGGCGCGACGGACCGGGCAGCCTCCGTGAAGATGGCCGGTGCGTCGATGCCGGCGGCGAGCCAGCGGCTGCGAACGTCCGACGCGACGGCGGCGAGCGCATCGGCCTCCGGGGCGTGCTCGGGCCACAGGCAGAGCGTCAAGCCGGCGCGCTCCCGGCAGGTGAGTTGGGCCTGGTCCCTGGTCACCACGGGCGCGTAGGTCATGCCCGAGACCAGCCCGACGCCCACGCGGAGCGTCAGGACCAGGACGAGGCCGGAGGCGACGATGGGGATGGCTCTGGCACGGCCAGATCCCCCGCGCTGCCGCATCGACCTCCACCCCGCGACCAGGACGACCGCCGCGACGATGACCCCGATGTCGACCAGGACCGACGCGACGACCGCGGCCGGTGCCAACGCCTCGTTGAGCCCGCAGCAGTCGCGAAACATCCCCGTGAGGTGGCGGAGCCACACTGGGTACATCGCCGGTACGAAGGCGAGCCACACGAAGGGCAGCAGGATCCCGACCGGCACCGCGACCGGGACGGGCAGCAGGATGCCGGCCGCGAACCCGACGGCCGCCCACGCGACGAGGTCGAGCACGCCGACCGCGATGAGGGTCAGATCGGGGACGGTCGCACCGGAGCGCACGAGCAGCACCGCGACGGCGACGAGGAGCGCCAGGACGCCGACCAGAACAGAGGGCAGCACGGCCCAGCCGGCGACCTCGAGCTGGGAGCGGACGGCGGGCGACCACCAGACGGCCGGGCGCAGGCTTGCGCCCTCCCAGGCGGCCGTGGCGGCGGTGAACCCCGCGATGAACGGGAGGGCGCCCGTGCCCATCGCGGTCGCCCCCAGGCCGTAGTGGTCCGAGGGGTAGAGCGCCATGCCGTAAGCGCCCGCGAGCAGGACCATCGGGAGGGCGAGCCAGAGCGCGGGCATCGCCCGCAGGGAGGAGCGGAGGCCGATCACGTCAATCGCCCGCGACGAGCGTGCCGTAGGAGGCCTCGGCCGGGAAGGCGCTGCCGGCAGGCGCCAGCGCCATGAACGCCGCGGGCGTCCCCGAGAACACCAGCCGTCCGTGGTCCATGACGACGACCGTGTCGAACAGGTCGGTCAGGTCGTCGACCTGGTGGGTCGAGACCACAACCGGGATGTCGTGCGCGATCTCCCGCAGCACGTCCCGGAACCGGGCACGCTGGTTTGGGTCCAGGCCAGCGGTCGGCTCGTCGAGGAGCAGCACGTCGGCCTCGTGGACGAGCGCCTGGGCGAGCCCGACCCGGCGCTGCTGCCCGCCCGAGAGCTGGGAGGTGCGGCGGCCCGCCTCGGCTACGAGGTCCACGCGCGCGAGCGCCCCGCCGGCCGCCTCCCAGGCCGCCCGGCGGTCGAGGCCCTTGAGCCACCCGGCGTAGGCGACCTGCTCGCGGCACGTGAGGCCGGCGATCGCCCGGACCTGCTGCGGCATCCAGCCCACGGCGCGCCGGAACGCCGCCCGCTCCCGACGGGCGGTGCTGGAGGCGGTCCCGAGGCGCACGCTGCCCGACGCCGGCGCCAGCGCGCTCGCGCCGAGGCCGAGCAGGGTTGTCTTGCCGGCGCCGTTGGGTCCCAGGAGCACCGTGCGGCCCTGTGGCACCTCCCAGGAGAAGTCCTCGAACACCCGCGTCCGAGGGCCGCGTCCGAGGGCGCCAGAGCCGTAGGAGAAGCTCACCCCATCGAACCGCAGCGTCATCGTCCCCTCTGTCAGTTGGTGCCTCGCAGGCGTCGTCGCCGCAAGTATCGCCGAAGGCGGGGAGGCCGCGATCCGTAAGACCCCGACGCGGCCATCCGGCATTCACGGGACACTGGATCGGCATTCGAGTTCGCCGAGCAGCGGCTAGTTCTCGTCCGCCTGAGCCTGCGCCTGGCCCTCCGGCTCCGGCAGGCGCCGACCGACGATCCACCCCAGCTGGGCCGTCGTGGCGGCCCCCACCTTCGACCGGGCGTTCGCCAGGTGGTGCATGGCGGTCGAGTGCGAGAGGCCGAGCCGGCGGGCTCAGGGCTGCGGACGGCGAGCCTGTCTGCGCCGAAGGGTCAGGAGCGCCGCGAGGAGCCCGGCCGCGGCGGCGATCGCGAGTGGAGCGAAGTCCTGCGTGGCGCCAGGTGGGGCCGCGGGGGCCGCCGTGGACGTGTCGGGGAGCGCCGGGCACACAGGATTGACCGGATCGCCGAGCGCGGGGCCCGAGTCCATCCCCTGGCCCGTCCAGTCCTCGACGCGAGCCGATCCATTCGACGCGAACCGGATCGTGTAGTCGCGACCCGGCTGCGCCACGAAGCGGACCACCGGCGTGCAGTCGGACAGGCGGCGGACGCGGACGACCGTCGGCCGGCTGAGCGGGACGGCGGTGACCCCGCCGCCATGGATCGCGTTGATGACCCAGGCGTCGCGGCCGACCTCGAGCGTGTAGCCGGGTGTCGGGGCCCAGTCCGCGGGCCCGGTGACCGCGACCCACGTCGGGGCCACTCCGGCCGCTGCCGGCGCGGACGCCGCGAGCATCAGGACCGCTGTGATGGCGATCGCCCAGCACGCCCGGCGCATCTGACATCCCCATTCCGGCCGGCCAATCTCCGGCTCAGGTGCTCGCCAGGGTACGCCGACGCCGCGCTGGCGCAAGGGCCGGGTGACGGTTGCCGCCTGACGCTGGACAGGCAGGCGCTACTCGTCCGCCTCCGCTCCGCCCTCCGGCTCGGGCAGCCGCGGCCCGAGGATCCACACCAGCTGCGCGGTCGTCTCCGCCCCGACCTTCGACCGCGCGTTGGCCAGGTGGTGCTTGACCGTCGAGTGCGACAGGCCGAGCCGGTGGGCCGCTGCCTTCTCGGAGCCGGCCTCCAGGACGGCCGCGACCACGGCTAGTTCGCGGTCCGTGGCGATCTCGCTGGCCTCTCGTCCATCCCGGACCCGATCCCTCACGCAGTCAGGCCCGCCGCGGCGAGCCACTCATCCCGGCCCTCGATCGGGATCGTCAAGGTTGCCAACGCGTGCCCGACACCTGTCGGGCGCGCCAGAACACTTGTTCTATTTGACGCGGATCCAGAGGCCAGATGGTCTGGATAGCTGTCGTGTTGCGCCACGACCAGTCGCGCCCGTCGCGACGATAGGTCAAGTGCCCGCATTGACGGTGCAGAGGTGCGGCGCGAACCTTCGAGTGCCGCGATCCTGGCTCCCCTCGGGATCGCTCACAGAAGTGAGTCGCTGGGGGAGCGCATGTCAGGTCTGAGGCGCCGGGAGCTGCGCGCGACCACCTGCCATGGCGGAGTGGCGTCGTCACCCACGGCAGCGGTGGCCACAAAGAAGGCTCGACGATGCGCAAGTTCGTAGCGCTCGCGGCTGTCGGTGTGGTGTTCTGCGTGGTCCTGCGCGCGGCCGGCGTGAC
>JAJYGO010000324.1 GCA_021785115.1 Chloroflexota bacterium
AGAGGACGACCACGACCAGCATCAGCAGACCGTGGAGGAAGCCGATCCGTTGCGCTGGCCCGTACGTGTCCTTCCAGTCGGTCGCGCCGCTTGCCAGGGCCACCAGCCCCGCCAGCACCCCGATCCACAGCGCGAGGGCCGCGGCCGGCCCCAGGCCGGCGCCCGGGGAGACGATCCCGACGAGGTCGAAGACGAGGACCACCGTCCAGGCGCCGATAGCCACGTCCGTCACCAGCGGGTGCAGCGGGTGGCCGAGCCACGTGCCGTTGAAGAGGCCCTGCAATGGTCGGGCGGTCCGGTAGATGGCGTTCAGGGCACCCGCGACGGCGCTCGCAGGCCGGCCCCACTGTCGGGTCCGTCCCGCGAGGCGGTCAACTATGTGCGACGGCATGGTTCACCCCCCATGGGGCCCGATCGCCAGGGCGAGCGGGCCCGGTGCCCAGGGCCACTGGTTGACCCCGGGCGATCAGCTCGGCCGCCGCAGACCGGCCACATCGAAGAACTCGCTGCGCAGCGCAGGGGCCTCCGTGTAGGTGCCCCGGAAGGCGGTCGTGCGGGTCTTCGACTGCAGCTCGCGCACCCCGCGCATCTGGGTGCACAGGTGCTGGGCCTCGAGGTACACCGCGACGCCGTGCGGCTCCATCATGCGGGTCAGTTCATCGGCGATGCGATGGGTCATCTCCTCCTGCACACCGAAGCGCCGCGTGACGACGCGGACCAGGCGGGTGAGCTTGCTGATACCCAGCAATCCCTCGTGCGCCACGTACCCCACCCAGGCCTCCCCGAAGAAGGGCAGGGCATGGTGCTCGCAGAGTGCGTAGAAGGGAATGGGGCCTTCCACCACCTGGGCCAGCTCACAGTTCGCGCCGCCGTGGCATACGGTGGGGAACGCGGTCAGGATCTTGGGGTCCCCCTCGTAGCCCAGCGTCGCGTCGTAGAGCGCCCGGAAATGACGGCGAGGCGTATCGACGGTCGCGGGCGTGTGCAGGTCGAGGCCCAGGGCGGAGAAGATCTCGGCGAGATAGCGCTCGAAGCGGGCCTGATCCTGGTCGCTGATCGCTCGCCGGTGGACGAGGTCCGCGATCGGACTGTCCTCGTCCTGCGCCAGACGCATGCGTTCTGTCATGGCTCCCTCCCTGTCGAGCCCGAGGCGGCGGCTCGGCGCCTCCGGCCCGCAGCCTGGCCGGTGCCCCCTTGATCGTCTGGGGAGAGCCCCGGGACTGCCCGGGTGGCGCCCGCGATCAGGCGCACCGGTCGGTCGTAGAAGAAGTAGTCCACCGCCCAGTCCACCAGCGCGACCAGGCGATTGCGGAAGCCGATGATGAGCACCAGGTGGACGAAGAGCCAGGCGAACCAGGCCAGCCGACCGGCGAAGCGCAGCGGCCCGATCTCGGCCACCGCCTGGTTGCGCCCGATGGTCGCCATGGTCCCGCGGTTGCGGTAGTGGAACACTTCGGGTGGCCGACGCTGGGTAAGCGCGAGGATGTTGCGGGCCGCCGCCGCGCCCTCCTGCATGGCGACCGGCGAGAGCATCGGCAGCGGCGCGCCGTCCCGCAGCGCCGCGGCCAGATCGCCCACCACGAAGACCTCAGGATGGCCGGGCAGCTGCAGCGTCGGTTCGACCGGGACGCGCCCGCCCCGCGCGAGCTCCAGGCCCAGCGACGCCCCGAGGGGGGCCCCGCGGACGCCGGCCGTCCAGATGACGGTCCCCACGGTCAGGTCGCGCCCATCGCGCAGGTGAACGCAATCGTCCTCGACGCCGCGCACCAGCGCCCCGAGGATCAGGGTGATCCCCCTGGCCTC
Source organism: Chloroflexota bacterium (assembly GCA_021785115.1). The sequence continues at coordinate 1,804 of JAJYGO010000324.1, forward strand.
CAGGGCCCGCGCCGCAGCCCGGCGCAGTCGAGGGTGAAAGGCACCCAGGACATGCGGTTCGCCGTCGATCAGGAGCAGCCCGACCTCGCCCATGTCGAGCTCGGGGAAGTCCTTGCGCAGGACCAGGCGGATGAGCTCCGAGAGGGCACCCGCGTACTCCACGCCGGTGGGTCCCGCTCCGACCACGGCGAACGTCATCAGGCGACGGCGAAGGTCACGGTCAGGCGTCGCGGCTGCGCGCTCGAACTGCTCGAGTACCCGGTACCGGAGGCTGAGCGCCTGATCCAGGTCCTTGAGCCCGTAGGCGTGCGCGCCGAGTGCGTCGTTGCCGAAATAGTCGTTGATCGAGCCGGCGGCCAGCACGAGGTAGTCGTACCCGATGCGGGCGTCGTCCACCACCACCTGACGTGCCGCGAGGTCGACCGAGCGGACCTGGCCGAGCCGTGCGTGGACATTCCGCGCCCCGCGCAGAATCGCCCGGACGGGGTGCGCGATCTCCGAGGGGTCGAGCAGCGACGAGGCGACCTGGTAGAGCAGCGGCGTGAAGAGGTGGTAGTTGTGCTGGTCGACCAGCACGACCTGGACCGACTGCCCGCGGAGCACCTTGACGGCCGTGAGGCCCGCGAACCCCGCACCGACCACCACCACGCGCGGCAGCACGGCCGGCGCAGGCTGCGGGATACGCACGGTGCGCGACCAGGTGCGCCCCCGAACCCGGCCGCGGTGCGCGGCGTGCTGCTGGGGGCCGCTGGACCCGTTCTCGCCCGTCCAGCCCACCCTGCCCTCGCTCATCGAGGCCGGAGGCGCACGTCGAGCGTGCGCAGGAGTCCGGCCAGTCGCGCCAGTACCCGACCATACGGCGCCCCACGCCGCGCATCGGTCGGCGACCCGACGGAAGCCGGCGTGATTCGCCCCGAGGAACCCGCCGTCCATTGGACTCGCGGACGCATGCATCGCATGCTGGAGACGTGTCTCGGGCCCCCGCCCGGCTTCCAGCAGAACTGGATGGTCATCCTTTCGATGTGCCTCCACCACGATGCCCAGGCGCGACCCCGACGACTCCACGAGCTGGCGCGCTGCGCTCCGGACCAGCGCGGTCTACCGCACCACGAGCACGGTCTCATGGGCATGGGTGGCGACGTGGGACGAGACACTGCCTTCGAGCAGGCGCCGCACGGACCCATGCCCCCGCGAGCCGACCACGATCGTGTCGCACCCTCTGCTGTCGGCCAGCCGCTCGATGGTGTGGGCCGGATCCCCGGCAACCTCCAGTGCCTCGGCTGTGACGCCGCGGTCGGCCAGGTAGCGCCGGGCCGCATCGAGGGCGGTCGCGAGCTCGTCCGAGGCATCCCAGCCGCTGAGTGCTTCGGGCCACTCAGTGCCCGAGATCGGGGGCGGCACCACGCCCACCACGGAGACCGACGCGCCCGACAACCGGGCCAGCTCAGCCGTGGTCTCCAGCGCCTTCCGGGCGGCCGCGCCGCCGTCGAAGGCGAGCAGGATCTTCTTCATGGCGGATTCCTCCATGCCGCTCGATGGCCGGCAACCTGTTCTGGTGGTCCATCATGTCGGCGCGACGGATGGGGCGCCGTGACTTCTGTGCGCGGCTTGCGCGAGTTGGCAGGACCCGAAGCGCCGGCGCGACCGGATGCCTTCGCCGACGAGGGCGGAGGCATCCGTGCCGCCCGCTCGCTGGCTTGGACCGTGGGCCACGCCACCCGGACGACCGCCGAGCTTGCGGCACTGCTGCGAGCCGTCGACGTGCATCGCGTGATCGACGTGCGCCGCTTCCCCTCGTCCCGGCACAATCCCCAGTTCGCGCGGGAGCGACTGGCCGTGGAGTTTCCGGCGCTGGGGCTTGCATACGATTGGCTTGGCGGGGCGCTCGGCGGCCGGCGCCTATCGGGCGCCGCGGACCAGGAGCCAGGTTGGAGGAACGCCGCCTTCCGCGCCTATGCCGCCTACATGGGGAGCGAGGCGTTCCGGGTCGCGCTGGCCGAGCTGGAGGCGGAGATCGCAGCAGGGCAGCGCCTGGCGCTGATGTGCGCAGAAACGCTGTGGTGGCGCTGTCACCGACGACTCATCGCGGACGCCCTGGTGCTCGACGGGGTCGCAGTGCGGCACCTGATGGTGCGCAGTCCCGGCCAGCTGCACCGCCCTCATCCTGGGCTCCGGCGCGATCCGATGGGTCGCCTGGCCTACGACGGTGCCGTTCCGGTGAGGCGTGAGCGCCGGGTGACAGGGTGTGGGGCCCGCGTGCGCTGCCGCAGGCGGCATACATGGCGACCAGCCGCATCCCGGGCACGCCACGTGGAGATGCTCCGCCGAGGCGTCGCGGCGGCTCGAGGTCAGGGCCGTTGGTGGGACTCGCGACTGGCGCCGATGATCGCCTCGCGGATACCGCAGGCCGGGCGGGGCAGATCTCGGTCGAAGGGCAGCCGCTCCATTCGGTCACCTCCCGCGTCTGCCCCGCGCGCGCTGCGTGGGCTGGGCCGCTGGTAGCGGCGAGCTGCGACCGGCACGGTCGTTCGTCGGCGGCGCCCACAGCGGATAGTCGAGCCCAGCCAGCCGGTTGATCACGAATCCCTGAACCAGCAGTAGCACCACCCCGAGCATCAGGACGACGAGCTGCTCCGGACGCGTCAGAATCCCCAAGCTCACGATGAGGGTCGTCGCGCCGGCGGGTGGGTGAGGCACGCGGAACCATACCATCAGGCCCGCCGTCAACCCGAGCGACAGGCCAGCGGCGCCCACCCGGGCCAGGGACACACCGCTGGCGAGGGCTGGCCCTGCGTGCGCCAGGCCGAAGATCTCCAGGGCCAGGTACCCGCACGCAGCGCCAATCAGGTGGCCCATGAACGTGTTGCGTGGGGACGCGGCCGCCGCGTGCGGTGTGTAGAAGAGCAGGAACGCCGTGGGCCCGAGCGACGGGAAGACGAACGGCTGGTCGGTGGCCAGCGCGAGCAGCGACATCAAGGCGATCGAGACGAACCCGTTCAAGAGGGCGAAGACGCCCAGGACGGTGACCGAGTTGTGCCGCTCCATCAGCGGGCGGAGGCGCACGCGGCCGGCCAGTCCGAGCACCACGTCGGACATGCGTCCACCGATCGGATAGCGCGGCCGACTCACCCGAGTCCTCCTTGCCGTGGGCCCGTGGCAGGGCCGCTGCGCGCCAGCCTTCTCCGCCCCATCAGGCGCCGCCCCTCAGTTCGGGGCGGGCACCTCCGGTCGGCTGTGCCGGTAGCTTCGATAGAGGATCCACGGGCGACCCAGGAACAACACGGGATAGCTCCAGGCGTGGACGAGCCGGCTGAAGGGCCAGACCATGAAGAGGAGCCAGGCCAGGATGACGTGGGCCTGGTAGATGAGCGGCGCCCCGACCATCAGCTCCGGGCGCGGATCCGCCAGGAAGATGCCACGGAACCAGATGGCCACGCTGGCCCGGTAGTCGTAGCCCGCGCCGAGCAGGTTGACGAAGATCGTCTCGCCGAGCCCCATCGCGATCACGAGCGCCAGGAGGACGTAGGCCACGACGTCCATCCGGCTCGTCGTCACCCGTACCCTCGACACGCCGAGCCGGCGCGCGACGAGCACGACCAGGCCAACCGCGACGAGCACCCCCGCGAGCGTGCCGAGCGAGGCCGAGATGAGGTGGTAGAGGTTCTCGTCGATGCCGACTGCTGCCGTCCAGCTGGCTGGGATCAGGATGCCCAGCACGTGGCCGCCGATGGCCGCGAACGTCGCGTAGTGGAAGATCGGCCCGCCGACCGACAGCAGCCGGGATTCCTGGATCTGGCTCGAGCGGCTCGTCCAGCCGAACTGGTCGACGCGCCAGCGCCAGACGTGGCCCACCACGAACACCGTGATCGCGATGTACGGGAGGGCGATCCAGAAGACCAGGCTCAGGCCGCTCACCGCAACGCGATCCCCGACGGAGGCATCGCCTCAGGTGGCCCGTAGGGCTCGAGACCGACCTGCTCGCCCGGTGGGCCCTCCGCGGCCAGCCGCCGAGCGAGCTCCCGTCCCGCGTCGTCGAGTGCCGGCAGCTCCAGGCAGATCGCGTCCAGCGCGTCCGCCCAGGGGCTCGCGGCTGCGTGCAGCGCGCCCTGAAGCAGTTCGAGGCCGACCCGAGAGTCCCAGAGGATCGCCGCTCCGGGCGCGGGCTCGAGAGCGGCGAACTCGAGCATGAGCGGCAGGAAGTCCGGCAGCTCGCGACCGACGAGGAAGCGGCCGGCCGCCTCGTACAGCCGCTTGAGCCGCACGAACTCCTGGCCGCGCTGCCGCCGGTCGCCATAGAGGTAGTACGTCAGGTACAGGCTGCACCGCTTGTGCAGGTCGAACGTCTCCACATACGCTTCCTGGAGCGCGCGCGGCGCGACCCCTGTCCACCATCCGAGGAGCCGGCGCAGCGCGGCCGTGGAGGGCCGCCGCGCCAGGGTCCCCGCGAGGTCGGCGAGCTCGCCGCGTCGGCGGACGACGTCCTCCTCGGGGTAGCGGAGCACGACCGCGACGATCGCGTGCAGGAGTGTCGGGCCGCCGGCCGACTGGTTCACGACTCGCCGCGCCCGTCAGCCGGCTCGGTGCGCCACTGGAACAGTGGTGCGACCGCCCGCCCGGCGACGGGTGGCCGTGCCGCTGGCGGCGGCCCGACACGTGCGGACCCGCGCTGCTGCAGCTCGACGATGTCGAGCCGGTACCCGGCCGCGGACGTGCTGAACTGGTCCTCGTAGTCGACCGTGCAACCGGTCGAGACGCTCTCCTCCAGCCGGGCGGCACGCTCGGCGTGCGCGGGCGGGATCACGTAGCGGTCCTCGTACGGAGCGATGGCGAGGAGCCGGTAGAGCTCCTCGATCTCGGCCGGCGCCAGGCCCACCGAGCTCGCGATCGTCGCGTCCACCTCGCCCTGGACCTGCGCCGCGCGCATGAACGTCCTGATTGCGGCTAGCCGCCGGAGCACGACGCGGATCGCGTCGGCGTCGCCGGCCGTGAGCAGGTTCGCCAGGTACTCGACGGGGATACGCAGCCGGTCGATCGCGTGGAACACGACGTCCGGGTTCCGCTGCTCCTCGTTCTCCGCCAGCGCGTCGAGGACGGGCGACAGGGGCGGCACGTACCAGACCATCGGCAGCGTCCGGAACTCGGGATGGAGCGGCAGCGCCAGCCCGAAGCGGACCGCGAGGGTGTAGATCGGCGAGCGTTGGGCCGCAGCGATCCAGTCCTCGGGGATGCCGCTCCGCCGCGCCTCGGCCAGGACGGCGGTGTCGTGCGGGTCGAGGAACACGTCGAGCTGCGCCTCGCGCAGCTGTGCGGGATCGCGGACGGAGGCGGCGGCCTCGACCCGGTCGGCGTCGTACAGGATGAGCCCGAGGTAGCGGAGCCGGCCGACGCACGTCTCCGAGCAGATGGTCGGCTGGCCGATCTCGATGCGGGGGTAGCAGAAGGTGCACTTCTCGGCCTTGCCGCTCTTGTGGTTGAAGTAGACCTTCTTGTAAGGGCAGCCGCTGACGCAGAACCGCCAGCCCCGGCACGCGTCCTGGTCGACCAGGACGATCCCGTCCTCCTCGCGCTTGTACATCGCCCCCGAGGGACAGGAGGCGACGCAGGACGGGTTGAGGCAGTGCTCGCAGATCCGGGGCAGGTAGAACATGAAGGCCTGCTCGTACTCGAACCGCACCTTCTCCTCGATCCCTCGCAGGTTGGGATCTCCGGGCGCTGTCTGCGGCGCCCCCGCCAGGTCGTCCTCCCAGTTCGAGCCCCACTGCAGCGCGATGGGCTTGCCGGTCAGGCGCGACTGGGCGCGCGCGACCGGGCCGTGCTCGGAGACCGGTGCCGTGAAGAGCCGCTCGTAGTCGTAGGTCCAGGGCTCCCCGTAGTCATCGATCGAGGGCAGATCCGGGTTGGCAAAGATCGTCAGGAGCTTGCGGATCGCACCGCCACCCTTGAGGCGAAGCTTGCCGCGCCGATCGAGTTCCCAACCGCCCTTCCAGTGCTCCTGGTCCTCGTAACCCTTCGGGTAGCCCAGGCCGGGCTTCGTCTCCACGTTGTTGAACCAGACGTAGTCCGTGCCCGGCCGGTTGGTCCAGACCTGCTTGCAGGTGACGCTGCAGGTGTGGCAGCCGATGCACTTGTCGAGGTTCATGACCATCCCGACGTGGGCCATCACACGCATCAGAAGCGCACCTCCGCGCTGCGCTTGCGGATGACCGTCGTCTCGTCCCGCTGGGAGCCGCACGGGCCGTAGTAGTTGAATCCCCAGGAGAGCTGCGCGTACCCGCCGACCATGTGGCTCGGCTTCATCACCAGGCGGGTGAGGCTGTTGTCCGTGCCGCCGCGCCTTCCCGTCACCTCGCTGATCGGGGACTGCAGGTGGCGGTCCTTGGCGTGGTACATGAGGCACGTCCCGGACGGGATCCGGTGGCTCACCACCGCCCGGCAGGAGACGGCCCCGTTGCGGTTGTACGCCTCGATCCAGTCGTTGTCGGCGACACCGATCCGGGTCGCGTCCTGGTCGTTCATCCAGATGACCGCGCCGCCCCGGAAGAGGGTCAGCATGTGGAGGTTGTCCTGGTACTCGGAGTGGATCGACATCTTCGAGTGCGGGGTCAGGTAGCGGACGGTCAGTTCCAGGCCATCGGCGGCACCCATCCCGTCTGAGCCGAAGTGGCGCGGGAGGTCGAGCGGTGGCCGGAAGGCCGGCAGACCGTCGCCGAGCTCGAGGAGCCAGGCGTGGTCGAGGTAGAAGTGCTGCCGCCCGGAGAGGGTGTGCCAGGGGATGCCCCGCTCGACGTTCTGGGTGAACGGGGCATAGCGCCGGTCCTCGGCCTCGATGCCCGACCACTCGGCTGAGGTGATGACGGTGGACGGTCCGCGCTGCGTGTCGGCGAAGGTCACCCGATCGCCCGCCCGACTCGCAGCCAGGTCGGCGAGCGGCACGCCGGTCCGCCGCTCGAGCGAGCGGAAGCTCTCCACGGCGTTGCGGCCGTTGGTCGTGCCCGACAGCGCCAGGATCGCTTCGCAGACACCCTCGGCCTGCTCCAGGGATGGCCGCCCGTCCGCGACGCCACCCCGGACGATCCCGTTGTGCGCCGCGAGGTAAGCCACGTCGTCGGTGGGCGTCCAGGAGATCCCCTTGACGGTGATCCCCTGCTGCTCCACCAGCGGACCCAGGGCCGTGAGCTTCTCGGCCACCGCCCCGTAGTCGCGCTCGACGACGACGAGCTTCGGCATCGTCTGGCCGGGGATCGGCTCGCACTCGCCGCGCCCCCAGTCACGCGCAATTCCCGAGGGCTGGGCGAGCTCGTCGGGGCTGTCGTGCAGCAGCGGCACGGCGAGCAGATCGCGCCGGACACCGAGGTGCGTCCGGGCCAGCGCCGAGAAGCGCGCGGCGACCGCCTTCCAGGCATCCCAGTCGGTCCGCGCCTCCCAGGGCGGCGCGATGGCGGGGTTGAAGGAGTTGACGAAGGGATGCAGGTCGGTGGTCGAGAGGTCGTGCTTCTCGTACCAGGTCGCCGCCGGCAGGACGATGTCCGAGAAGAGGCAGGTGCCCGTCATCCGGAAGTCGATCGTCGTCAGCAGATCGAGCTTGCCGCGGGGCGCCTCGTCGCGCCACACGACCTCGGCTGGGCGCAGGTCCGGCGGCGACTCCTGCGCCCGGACGGCCTCCAGGGGCGAGCCGAGGAGGTGGCGCAGGAAGTACTCGTGGCCCTTCCCGGACGACGTGAACAGGTTCGCACGCCAGACGGTCAGGACGCGCGGGAAGTTCTCTGGGGCATCCGGGTCCGCGGCCGCGAAGTTGAGCCGACCCGCCTTCAGCTCGTCGAGGACGTGCTCGGCCGGGTCGCGACCCTCGAGGTCTGCCTCCCCCACGAGAGCGAGCGGGTTCCGGTCGAAGGTGGGATTCGAGGGCAGCCAGCCCATCCGGGCGGCCTGCAGGTTGCAGTCGACGAACTGGCGACCCTCGAAGAGGCCCTGGCCGAGCGGCGAGGCGAGCTCGCCGGCATCGAACCCCTCGTACCGCCACTGGTCGCTGGCGAGGTACCAGTACGGCGTCCCCGCCTGGTGGCGCGTGGGGCGCACCCAGTCGGTGGCGAACGCCAGCGTCGACCAGCCGCCGAGTGGCCGAACCTTCTCCTGCCCCACGTAGTGCGCCCAGCCGCCGCCGTTGACGCCCTCGCAGCCGCACAGCGCGATCAGCGAGAGGAACGCGCGATAGATCTGGTCGGAGTGGTACCAGTGGTTGGTACCGGCCCCCATGGCGATCATCGAGCGGCCCTTGGTCAGCTCGGCATTGCGGGCGAACTCGCGGCCGATCCGGGCAGCCGCCTCTGCGGGGACCGAGGTGATGGGCTCCTGCCAGGCCGGCGTGCAGGGCTGCGTGGCATCGTCGTACCCCGTCGGCCAGTCGCCCGGGAGCCCCGCGCGGGCCACGCCGTACTGCGCCAGCAGCAGGTCGAAGACGGTCGTCACCAGGTGGTCCCCGACGCGGACGGCGGGCACCCCCCGGCGCATCGTCGAGCCGCCCTCGGTCGGACCCTCGTCGAAGCGGGGCAGGTCGACCGCCACCGGTTCGGCGTCGGGCCGGCCGAGCAGCGTCAACACCGGCCGGATGGTGCCCAGGTCCAGGTTCCAGCGGCCCTCACCCTCCTCGCCGTGCCGGAAGCCGATCGAGCCATTGGGCACCGCTGGCGCGCCCATGGCCTCGTCGAGCACGACGGTCTTCCACTCGGCGTGCTCGCTCGATGCGGCGGGGTCGGCGGGCAGGTCGGCCGCGTGGAGGAAGCGATCCCCGGTGTAGACGCCGGGGGCGCGCTCCCGGAGCGTCACGAGGAAGGGCAGGTCCGTGAAGCGCCGCGCGTAGTCCTCGAAGTAGGGCACCTGGCGCTCGACGTAGTACTCGCGCAGGATGACGTGGCCCATGGCCATGGCCAGCGCCCCGTCGGTCCCCGGCTGTGCCGCGAGCCAGTCGTCCGCGAACTTCGTGTGGTCGGAGTAGTCGGGCGAGACAACGACCACCTTCTGACCCCGGTAACGAGCCTCGACCATGAAGTGCGCGTCCGGGGTCCGGGTGATCGGGATGTTGGTGCCCCAGATGATCAGGTAGGCGGCGTTCCACCAGTCAGCTGACTCGGGGACGTCGGTCTGGTCGCCGAAGACCTGCGGCGAGGCAGGGGGCAGGTCCGCGTACCAGTCGTAGAACGACAGGATCACCCCGCCGATCAGGGAGAGGAAGCGGGTGCCGCCGGCGTACGAGACCATCGACATGGCCGGGATCGGGGTGAAGCCCACCACCCGATCGGGGCCGTACCGCTTGATCGTGTAGACGTGGGCGGCAGCGATCATCTCGACCGCTTCCTCCCAGCTCGCCCGCACGAAGCCGCCCCGGCCGCGCTCTGCCTTGTAGGAACGGCCCGCCTCGGGATCCTCGACGATCGAACCCCAAGCTTCCACGGGATCACCGAGCCGGGCCAACGCCGCCTGCCAGAGCTCCTGCAGCGAGCCGCGGATGTACGGGTACTTCACCCGCAGCGGCGAGTAGGTGTACCAGGAGAACGAGGCGCCACGGGGGCAGCCGCGCGGCTCGTACTCGGGCATGTCCGGCCCGACAGACGGGTAGTCGACGGCCTGGCTCTCCCAGGTGATGTAGCCATCCTTGACGTACACCATCCATGAGCACGAGCCGGTGCAGTTGACCCCATGCGTCGAACGAACGGCCTTGTCGTGCTGCCAGCGGTCGCGGTAGAAGGACTCCCACTCGCGACGGCCAGTGGTGAGCATTGTCCAGCCATCCGACGCGGGCTCGCCGCGCTTGAAGTACCGATGGACGCCACGCAAGGCGCGCTCCACGGCATCGTCCACGCCTGCAGTCCGCCCCGAGCCTCCACGCAGGGGGCCGTCCTGGCGGTCTGCCGGGCCGGGACCCGCATGCCGTAGCGGGGAGCGATCCCCCACGATCAGCCCGGCCAGCTGAAATGGAGGAGGATGGCGCTGTCCTCGGCCGCAAGCGCGCGCCACGGGTGGCCCGCGGCGAGGGCGGCCATCTGCCCTGTGCCGACTTCGGTGCTCTCGTCGCCCACGTGCAGCGAAACCCGGCCCTGCCGAACCTGCACGCTCACGTGGCCCCGCGGGTCGTCCTCGTCAAAACGGGCTCCGGTCCTGAGGACGACGAGAACAATGCGGAACGCATCCGTCTTCACCAGCGTCTTTGCGTTTCGGTCGTGCTGCTGGAACTGACGCTCGCGACGAAGTCCCGCGATCTCCTCGGCGAAGTCGAAGCAGAGCAGGGGTGCTGAGAGGACGTGCGTCTCGCGCACTCCGTGTGCCCCGACCCGCGAACGGTGCTCGACCGCGCGTCGTTCCATGGCGCTCCTTCACCTGCGCGGGCTGGATGGCTCGACCACGGCCCATCCAGCCGTCGACGCGCCTTCGCGCGCACGCTAGGAGCCTCCGAGTCACGCCGTCAGTCGCCCAGCAGACCGACAGCTCGTGCCGGCGGTGCATCGCGTGACGCCGAGAGGGACGGGCGGCCGTCGGGCCGAGTGACATGCCCCCACTGCCAATCTCGCAGATCCCCTGCAGGGTCCTCCGCCCACGGGCGCGCCCCACAGGTTGACGGCCCGGAGGCCCCGCCGATCCTCCGGCGCCCCGGCGCGGGGCGCCGGGCCCGCAGCCGAGAGCACGTCGGCGGGAGGAACGCAGATGCCCGACATCAAGCTCGCCCGGGCGATCGCTCTGGCGACGAGGGCCGACCCGGTGGAAATCGGGGGACCGGGCACCCTCCGGCTGGCCGCCGCACTCGAGCAGGTTCCCGAGCGTCTCATCGAACGCCTGACGGCCGAGGAGCTCGCCAACGTCAAGGTCGCCATCGCGCTCCTTGTATGGGCCGCGGTCAGCGGCGTGCGGCTGGGGCGGGCGCCGCGGCAGGCATGGTGGCTGGCCGTCGCCGGCAGCGGCGGCTGGTTCGCCGCCGTGCTGCTGCTCGACGTGCTCTTGCTCATGCAGGGCCTGCTCGGCCTGGCCTGGTCGGGCACCTTGCCCCTGATGGTCCACGCGATGCTGACCGCTATCGGTATGCTGCTGGTGGTCATTGCGTTGGCCGCGGGTCTGCCCGCCCGGCCGGCGGAGGAAGACGGGGTGGGCGAGTAGCGGCCTGCCACTGGCGCGAGACTCGCCGAAAGCAGGTCCTTCGCGAACGTGGCCGAACACTGCATCCGGGGGGCTCGACACGAGACGCCGCCGTCGCCGGTTGGGGGCCTGTTCGGCCACAAGTCTCTCGGGGGAAGCAGGCCAGGCGAGACTGCCCAGCACGGCCGTGTGTCGACCGACCACGTGCGGCTCGTGAGCGTTCAAGGCCCCACAGGCCGTCGCGCTCCCCGGTTCCGAGCCAGGCGGGCCCTAGTCGATTTCGCGGCCCATTGTTATCCGCCTCGGCCGCCTGCACCCGACGTCACTCGTGGCTCAGGAGTTGTCCGTGCGATCCCTGCGCTTACGTGCTCGGTGCTCCACGTAGAGCACGAGGAGGAGGCCGAATAGCGCTCCTACCAGGGTGGCTAACACACCGTACCGGGTCCACACGATGACCAGACCGTAGATCGCAGCTGGGAGTGCCGCCCAGTGGATTCCGATCCGTGATTTCTTCATCTGGTGCACCGCTACGGACAGCCGAACACACCGTAGCCCTGGAGACCCAGGGCGACAAGGGTTGCTGCCCGATCGTGTGGACTGCAGCCCGATCGGCGGCGCTCAGTCCGGCTCGTCTGCCTCGGTTCGGCTCACGCCAGTCCTCGCCGTCGGCACGAGAAGCCTACCGGGGTGGGACATCAGCG
>JAJYGO010000360.1 GCA_021785115.1 Chloroflexota bacterium
AGCGAGATGCACGGCGTGGGCGGCGGCGTGACCGGCACGACCGAGCACTTCTTGGTGGGCGCGAACGAGCCGCCCCAGCTCATGCCGAACGGGAAGAACCCCTGTCCGTAGAAGTAGCTCGTGTGGGTGTGCTTCGGCCCGCCGACGACCCCCGGGCCGCGCGCGGCCCGGGCCTGCCACGCGATGTCGGCCTTCTGCCATGCGGGGAACCCAGCCTCGACCTGGCTGAAGTCGATGAACGATCGGGTCTGCATCGGGCCGGCGCAGCCGGGCTGCCAGAGGAGCCCGGTCGCGGCGTCGATGTCCGCGGTCACGGTCACCTTGGCAGGACCCGTGGGCTGCGTCCCGGGCAGGTACATCTCGGTGATGGTCTTGCGCGTCGTCGGGCCGGGCTTCATGCCGGTGAAGGCGTCAATCGTCGCCGTGACCAGCCCGGCCGGCTTGGAGCTGCTGAAGCTCTCGATCGGCATGCCCTTGGAGATCTCGGACATGATCGCGGACCATAGTGGGGCCGAGCTGTCGAGCGAGAGCCGGCCGGAGTTGGGCGAGTTGTCGGAGTTGCCCATCCACACCCCCACGACCAGCCCCGGGAGCTTGGGGTCCGATGGCGGCGGCAGGTACCCGTCCGCGAGCACGTCGCGGTTGTCGCTGGTGGTGCCGGTCTTGTAGGCGGCAGGACGCACCTTGCTGCTGGTCACCCCGTCCGTGACCCGCCACTTGCCCCAGAACGGATTGACCGACATCTGCGTGTTGCCCGCCAGGATGTCGGTCATGATGTAGGCGGCCTGCTTGGACACGACCCGCTTCCCGGCGAGGGTGACGCCCGGCTGCGGCCAGACCTGCTCGCCGTTGGGCCCGATGACCTTGAGGATCGTGTGGCGCGGCATCAGGACGCCGCCGTCCGCGATGGCGCCGAAGGCGCTGATCATGTCGATCGGGTGGACCAGCAGGGTACCGATGCTCTCGGACGCGACCGGGTACGTGTTGGCCGGGTAGACCAGGCCGAAGTCCTTGGACCGCTGGAGCTGGTGGTCGAGACCGTTGATGAAGCCCGCCTTGATCGCGGGCACGTTGAGCGAGAACTGGATGGCGCTCCGCAGGCGCACCGGGCCACGCTCCGCGCTGTCGGCCTGGGTGGGGAGGAACGGGGTCTGGCCGGGGCTGGCGAAGTTGGTGACCACGTCCATGAACAGCGTCGATGCGGTCATTGTCTTGTCGTCGATGCCGATAACGTAGTCGATGGGCTTGATCGAGGACCCAGACTGGCGGAAGCCGTCACCGAGCACGTCGAACTGGGGCTGGAACTTCTTGTTGCCCTTGCCGAGGTAGTCGGCCGAGCCCACGTAGGCGAGCACCTCCCCGGTCCGGTAGTCGACCACCCCCGCCGCGTCGTTGTGGACGTTCTGGCCCGTCAGGTTGCGGATCCAGCCCCACTCCGACGACGGGATCTTCTTCGCCTTGAGCGCCGCGGTCTGGTTCGAGAGGTTGGGGATGACCGCCGCGGCGTACGCCCACTTCTCGACGGTCTGCTGCATCGAGTAGTTGAGCGTCGTGTAGACGGTGTAGCCGCCGGTGTCGATCTTCTGGCACTGGGTGGTCCCGCACAGGAGCTGGCCCAGCTCGTCGCGGACCTGCCACACGAACTGCGGCGCCAGCCACTGCGGGGTCGCCTGCGAGGCGAGGATCACCGGCTCGGCCTTGGCGGCGTCGATCTGCGCCTGGGTGTAGGTGCCGAGGGTCGCCTGGGTGAGCATGAGGTCGAGGATGTAGTTGCGGCGCTGGACGATCGCCGAGGTGGCCGGGACCACCAGCTCCGTCGTGGTCTTGCCGTCCGCGCCGGTGACCGACTGCTCGACGGCGTTCTTGACGAGGTCGTACTGGGTGGGCGACTTGGGGATGCCCGCGAGGAGCGCCATCTGGGCGAGCGTCAGGTTCTTGAGGTCCTTGTTCCAGTAGCTCTTGGCCGCGGCCGCCACGCCGTACGAGCGGTTGCCGTAGTAGTTCTGGTTGAGGTAGTCCTGCATGATCGTCTGCTTGCCGGCCACGCCCGGATAGGCCTGGGTCAGACGGATCGACTGGATGATCTCCTTGGCCTTGCGGATGTAGATGTTGCCGTCGAGGACGTCCTGCGGCAGCAGGCGGGCGCGCACGAGCTGCTGGGTGATGGTCGAGGCGCCGCGGTCATTGCCCTGCAGCGTGTCGATCGTCGCCTTGACGAAGGCGACGGGGTCGAAGCCCGCGTTCCCCCAGAAGGTCTTGTCCTCGGCGGCCGTCGTCGCGTCGATCAGCGCCGGTGGGACGTCCTTGTACTGGACGACGTCTCGGCGGTCGCTGCCCAGCTTCGCCAGCTGGACCTTCCCCGTGCGGTCGTAGACCACCGTCTGGGAGGTGAAGGTGATCGTGTCGAGCGTCGTCGGGTCGGGCAGGCCCTGGGAGAGGTACTGGTAGGCGCTCACCGCCGCGACGCCAGCCCCCAGGCCGACCACGACCAGGATCCCGAAGACGATGATCGGGAGGGCGACGAGGGTCGATCGGACGACTCCTATGCCGCGGGGGCGGTGACGCGCACCCTGGCGACGGTGGCGCTGCCGCCGGGTGAGGCTGTTTCGCATGTCTGGTCGACGATACCATGCAGGGAATGAACAACCGCGTCCCCGTGAGGGGGTCGGACCGTGACGGATCCGACGCAGTCGTTGTGACGCCCGCCGGCCCGCCAGCCGATCCCGCACCCGGTCTGCCGGGCCTGATCGACGAGCTGGAGTGGCGCGGCATCCTGCACGCGACCACGCCCGGCCTGCGCGAGCGGCTGGCCACGGGGCGCACGATCGCGGCCTACAACGGCTTCGACCCGTCCGCGGATTCGCTCCACGTGGGCCACCTGATCCCGATCTTCGGCCTCATCCGCCTCCAGCTGCGCGGCGGCCGGCCGGTCGCCTTGGTCGGCGGGGGCACGGGCATGATCGGCGACCCCTCGCACCGCTCCACCGAGCGCGTGATGCTGACCGAGGCCGACGTCCGCGCCAACGCCGACGCGATCCACGCCCAGCTCGAGCGGTTCCTGGACTTCACGCCCGGCCCGACCGGCGCGGTGATGGCCAACAACCTCGACTGGCTGGGCCCGATGTCGCTCATCGAGTACCTGCGCGAGGTCGGCGTCCACTTCACGATCCCCTACATGCTGGCCAAGGACTCCGTGCAGGTGCGCCTGGAGCGCGGCCTCTCGTTCACCGAGTTCAGCTACATGACCCTCCAGGCGGCCGACTTCGCGCACCTCTACCGGACCCAGGGCGTCGAGATGCAGATGGGCGGCGCGGACCAGTGGGGGAACATCACAGCGGGTCTGGAGCTGATCCGCCGGACGGCGGGCGGGGGCGGGGAGGGCAGCGAGCAGAGCCCCGCGCACGGCATCAGCTACAAGCTGCTGCTCTCGCCGTCGGGCACCAAGTTCGGCAAGAGCGAGGCGGGCGACTCCGTCTGGCTGGACCCCCGCCGGACGACGCCGTACGCGTTCTACCAGTACTGGGTCAACACCGACGACCGCGACATCGGGACGTACCTGCGCTGGTTCACCCTGTGGTCACGGGAGCGCATCGAGGCGCTCGACGCGGCGACGGCGGCGCGCCCGGACGCCCGCGAGGCGCAGCGTGAGCTGGCCCTCGACGTCACGGCGCGGGTCCACGGCGAGGAGGAGGCGCGGGCAGCGGTCCAGGTGTCCGCGGCGCTGTTCCAGCGCGAGCCGGTGATCGACCCCGCGCTGCTCGCCCGCATCCACGCTGCCACCAACGGCCCCGCCACCACGCCAGATGTCGTCGCGGGCGGCGTGGTCGTGCTGCTCGCGGAGACGGGGCTCGCCCCGTCGCGCGGTGAGGCGCGGCGGCTGATCTCGGGCGGCGCGATCACCGTGAATGGGGAGCGCATCGCGGACCAGGCGGCCGCGGTGCCGACGCCGGTGGCCGGCGAGTGGCTCGAGGTCCGGGTCGGGAAGCGCAACCGCTCGGTCGTGCGGGTCGTGGGCGGCTGACGACGTCGGGCAGCCACCATCGTCTTGCTCGGCGCACCGACCCCGCGAGTCGCGCCAGACTCAAGCGGCGGCCCTCGACCGCACGGCCGCCCGTCGAGGGCCGCGGCCACGGCCGGGGACCACGCTCAGCGCATCGGACATCGAGTCTGAGCCGACTCGCGGCGGCGGCGGCCGGCCAGGAGGCGTGCAGCCGACCAGCGCGGCGCCGGCGGACCAGTCGGCCGTCCTCAGCCGGCCGCGAACTCCCAGCAGTGCCCGCTCGGGTCGGCGATGGTCACCGTCCGCGGACCCCACCGACGGTCGACCGGGCCGTTGAGGATCGGCACGCCCAGCGCGCGCAGGTGCGTCGCGAAGGCGTCGACGTCGTCCACCTCGAGGGTCAGCATCATCCGCGACGGCGTGCCGGCGGGGCCGACCGGCGACGGCGCGATGAGCTCTGGCGCGGCGGACGCCAGCAGCAGGTTGACGACCATGTTCGGGAAGCGGTAGGCGACGGCGTCGTCGTCCTTGTGGACGAGCGGCATGCCGAACACCTCGTGGTAGAAGCGCTCGGTCTGGGCCAGGTCGTCCACGAACAGCGTCACCGCGAAGATCTGCTTCGCCCTGTCGTGCGGGGCGAACGCGTTGGCGGCGGGCATCGGGTGGCTCCCTTCAGCGCCCGCCGGGCCTCCCATGCCGATCCCGCAGGACCTCGATGATGTCTGCGGGCATCAGGCCGCGCTCGGCGAGCAGCACGAGCGCATGGTAGGCGAGGTCAGCGGTTTCGCCAGCCAGCAGACGGCCCGATTCCAACCTGTCCATGCCGGCCCGCTCGGCCGCCTCGTCGTTCTTGGCGGCGAGGAGCACCTCCGTGGCCTCCTCGGCCACCTTGCGGCCAGCGAGGTCGACGCCGCCCTCGAGCAGGCGCGTCGTGTACGACCCAGCGGGCCGCTCGGCAGCGCGCTCGGCGATCGTCGCCCACAGCGCTTCGAGCCAGGCGAAGCCCTGCGGGGCGCGCGTGGTGGCGGGTGCGCCGTCGGCGTCGAAGCAGGACCGCACGCCCCGGTGGCACGTCGGCCCGACGGGCTCGACCCCCAGCAGGAGCGCGTCGCCGTCGCAGTCGAGCGCGAGGGTCTGCAGTCGCAGCACGTTGCCCGACGTCTCCCCCTTGCGCCACAGCCGGCCGCGCGAGCGCGAGTGGAAGTGCACCTCGCCGGTCGCGAGCGTGGCGGCGAGCGCCTCGGCGTCGAGCCAGCCGACCATCAGGACGCGACCGTCCGCAACGTCCTGGACGACGCCGGCGACCAGGCCGCCCTCGACCCAGGCGAGGTCCTCGGGCGCGAGCCCGGCGCTCAGGTCCACCGGTCCGGCGCTCCCCATCGGCGCGCCGGGCCTCCCGTCGAGCGTCCTGGGTTCGCTGCTCATGCCGCCTCCGTCCCGTCGGGCAGGATGCGCACCGGCAGTCCCGCCGCGGCCATCGTCACCTTGACCTCCGCGATCGTCCACTCGCGCCGGTGGAAGATCCCGGCCGCCAGCACGGCGTCGGCGCCGGCGTCGCGCACGGCCGCGACGAAGTCGTCAGGACCCGCCGCGCCGCCCGAGGCGATGACCGGGACCGGGACGAGCCCCGAGATCGCGCGCAGTTGCTCGGTGTCGAACCCAGACCCCGTGCCGTCGCGGTCGATCGAGGTCACCAGCAGCTCGCCGGCGCCGAGCTCGACCACGCGTGCCGCCCACGCGACCGCGTCGAGCCCGACCGGCTGACGGCCGCCTCGCACGACCACCTCGAAGCCCGACGGGACCGCCTCGCTCGCCGGCACGCGCCGGGCATCGATCGCCACCACCACCGCCTGGCTGCCGAACCTCGCCGCGCAGCGGCGAACGAGCTCGGGGTCCTCGACGGCCCGCGTGTTGAGGCTCACCTTGTCGGCGCCCGCCCGCAGCACGTCGCGCATGTCGTCCACGCTGCGCACGCCGCCGCCCACAGTGAGCGGGATGAACACGCGCCGCGCGGTCCGCTCCACGATGTCGAGCAGCGTGCCCCGGCCCTCCGGCGCGGCCGTGATGTCGAGGTAGACGATCTCGTCGGCGCCCTCGCGGGCGTAGCGCTCGGCGAGCTCGGGCGGGTCGCCCTCGTCGCGCAGGTCGACGAAGCGGGTGCCCTTGACGACGCGGCCGTTCGCGACGTCGAGGCAGGGGATGACGCGGCGGCGGAGCATCAGGCAGCGTCCGCGGCGGATCGGACCACGTTCGCGACGAGGCGCAGCCCGTCGGTGCCGGAGCGCTCGGGGTGGAACTGCACGCCCAGCAGGTTGCCGCGCGCGACCGCGGCGGTGAACCGCGTTCCGTGCTCGGTCTCGGCGAGGATCACCTCGTCGTCGGCCGGCGCGCCCGCGTACGAGTGGACGAAGTAGAAGTCGGCGCCGGGCGCGATGCCTGCGAAGGCCGGGTGGTCGAACCGCCGCTCCACCTGGTTCCACCCGATGTGCGGGAGCGTGGGGGCGCCGTCGAGGCGCACGGTGTGCCCGCGCAGGACGCCCAGGGTGGCCGCCCCGTCCTCGTCGCTGGTCTGGAACAGGAGCTGGAGCCCCAGGCAGATGCCGAGGAACGGTCGGGAGGCGGCGATCCAGTCGAGGATCGCCGGGACGAAGCCGCCGGCGCGCAGGCGGTCCATCGCGGGCGCCGAGGCGCCCACGCCGGGGACGACCAGCAGTGCCGGCTGGCCGATCTCGTCGGCGGTCGCCGCCCGCCGCACCTCTGCACCTGCCGTGACCAGCGCCTGCTCGATCGACACCAGGTTCCCGGCGCCGTAGTCCACCACGGTCACCGGCACGCGCGCCCCGGCTCGCGCCTCGACGCGCGTCACCCGAGCGAGCCCTTGGTCGAGGCGACGCCGGTCCGACGCGGGTCCGGCTCGCAGGCGACGCGGAGGGCGCGGCCGAGCGCCTTGAACGCCGCCTCGGCGAGGTGGTGGTCGTTGCGGCCCGCGCCCCTCAGGTGGAGCGTGGTGCCGGAGGTCCGCGCGAACGACTCGAGGGCGTGGTCGACGAGCTGGAGCGGCAGCCCGCCGCCGCGCTCGCCGCGGAACGGCAGGTCGATCACGGCATAGGGCCGCCCGCTGAGGTCGACGACTGCGGTTGCGAGCGATTCGTCCATCGGCACCGAGCTGTCGCCGAAGCGGTTGATCCCGGCCTTGTCGCCCAGCGCCTCCGCGAAGGCGGCCCCCAGCACGAGGGCGACGTCCTCCACGGTGTGGTGTTCGTCGACCTCGAGGTCGCCCTTCGCGTCCAGGACCAGGTCGAACAGGCCGTGGTGGGCGAACGAGGTCAGGAGGTGGTCGTAGAAGCCGATGCCCGTCCCGACCTGGACGCGGCCGCTGCCGTCGAGCGTCAGCGCGACCTCGACCGTGGTCTCGCGGGTGGCCCGGCGGAGCCGGACGCTGCGGGGGCCCCGCTCGAGGATCTCGAGCGCGCCGAGGGTCGTGGTCATGAGGGCTCCTCCAGGGCGGGCTGCGGCGCGTTCGGCGCGATGTCCAGATCATCCGGCGGGACGTCCGAAGCCTCCGGCGCGATCTGCGCGACGGCCTCGATGAGCCGGTCGTTCTCGCGCGCGGCGCGGACCGTGACGCGCAGGCAGCGCTCGGCGGGATGGCCGGCGGGGAACGTCCGGGGCACCAGGCCTCGGCGCAGCAGCCGCTGCGCGACGAACGACGCACGGGCCGCGGAGCCCAGGTCCACCAGCACGAAGCAAGTGACCGAGGGGTAGGGTCGCCAGCCGGCGGCCTCGAAGGCGGCGGCGAGACGCGGGCGCTCGGCATCGACGCGCGCGACGTTCGCGAGCATCGCCGCGGGCTCGCGCAGCGCGCGGGTGACCACGGTCTCCGAGATCGTCCCGATCGAGCCCGGCGGGCGGTAGAGGGCAACCCGCGCGAGGGTCGCCGGAGCGGCGATCGCGAAGCCGACCCGCAGGCCCGCGAGCGCGTACGCCTTCGAGGCGGTGCGCACGACGACGAGGTTCGGGTGGCGCGACCGCAGGCCGATGACGGACCGCCCGGTGAACTCGGCGTACGCCTCGTCCACGATCACGGCGGCGGGCCGGCGGCCCTCGGCGGCGGCGTCCGCTTCGATCCCGTCCAGCAGGGCGACGATCGCGCCCTCGGGCTCCTCGGCGCCCGTCGGGTTGTTGGGGTTGCACACCCAGACCATCGCCGCGTCGCGGGCGGCCTCGCGCACGGCAGGCAGGTCGAGCGCGAAGCCCTGCTGCGGGCCGAGACGCGGGACGGGGACGACGGTCCCGCCGCGCTGCTCGGTGACCACCCGGTACATCGCATAGGTGGGCACGGGCAGGACCGCGCGCTCGCCGGCCCGCAGGAACGCCTTGACGGCCATGTCGAGGATCTCGTCGGCCCCGGCCCCCGGGACCACCTCTTCGACGCTCACGCCGTAGCGCGCCGCCGCCGCCTCGACCAGGTGGCGGTAGTCGCCGGGCGGGTACTCGGAGAGGCTCGTCTCGAAGCGGCCCGCGGCCAGCATCTCGCCCAGCATCTCGGGCGGGGCGGGGGAGGTGTTGAGGTCGAACCGGATGACCTGTTCGACGGGCAGGCCGAACCGGGCGGCGACGCCCTCGTCGGTCGCCTCCCAGCTGTACGACGCGGGCTGCCCGGGGTCGGCCATCGTGACGGGGGTCGGGCTCACGGCAGGATCTTCTCGATCGGCAGGACGAGGATGCCGGACGCGCCGGCGGCCTTGAGGCGGGGGAGCAGCCCCCAGACCTCGTCGGCGCCCACGACCGAGTGGATCGCGATCATGCCGGTGTGCGCGAGGGGGATGACCGACGGCGACTCGAGCCCCGGGAGGAGGCCCTCCAGCTCCTCGAGGTGCGTCACCGGGGCGTTCATCATCAGGTACTTGCGGCTGCGGGCCGCGAGCACGGAGCCCAGCATCAGCACGATGCTCTCGAGGTCCGCCGGGCGCTGCTGCTGGGCGACCGGGTCGGCGACCAGCACGGCCTCCGAGGCGAGGACGTCGCCGATCGCGCGCAGGCCGTTCATCTGGAGTGTGGAGCCGGTGGACACGAGGTCCACGATGGCGTCCGCGAGGCCCAGGCGGGGCGCCACCTCGACCGCGCCCGAGAGCGGCACGACCTCGACCGGGAGGTTGCGCTCCGCGAAGAAGCGGCGGGTGATCGAGGGGTGCGAGGTGGCGACGCGCTGGCCCGCGAGGTCCTCGACAGCCCGCGCAGGGGCGTCCGAGGGGACCGCGGCGGCGAGGCGGCACCGGCCGTAGCCCAGCCGGGCGATGATCGGCAGGTCTCGGCCCGCCTCGGCGAGGATGTCCGCCCCGGTGATCCCCGCATCGGCGACGCCGTCGGCCACGAACTCCACGACGTCGCCCGTGCGGACGAACAGGATGTCGAGCGGCTGGTTCGCGACGTGCGAGACGAGGCTGCGGTCGTGCTCCTCGAACACGAGCCCCGACGCGTGGAGCAGCGAGAGCGTCGGCTCGACGAGGCGGCCCTTGTTCGGGATGGCGAGCCGCAGGCGGTCCCTCATGCCTCGCCCGCCTCGGGGTAGACACTACCGGTCTCGGCCTTCAGGCGGTCGAGCTGTCTGCGGTAGCCGCCCTCGCCGTGGTGGAGCCAGGAGGCGATGCGCGTGATGGTCGCGGTGCTGGCGCCGCTGCGCCGGGAGATCTCCGCGTAGTGGAGGCCGGCGTCGAGCATCCGGACCACGGCCCAACGCTGGGCCATGTCGTGCAGCTCGCCCACGGTGCACAGGTCGCGCAGGAAGCTCAACGCCTCCTCCCGGTCGCCGAGGCGCAGAATGACGTCGAGCAGGGCATCGAGGTCGGGGGTCCGCCATTCGCTTGCCACGGGTGCGATCCTCCCGGTCCGGCGTCGGCGGGGCCGCTCCCTGCCGCTCTGATAGCATGATAGCATAGTAGTGTATTGATACGTCAACACGGAGGAGCCGTGGCCGGGTTCGAGATCCTGCCGGCGATCGACCTCGAGGGCGGACGCGTCGTCCGACTGGTGCAGGGCGACTTCGCTCGCCCGACCGTCTACCAGCAGGAGCCGGTCGCGGTGGCCCGCGAGTTCGCCGATGCTGGCGCCACCTGGCTCCACGTTGTGGACCTGGACGGCGCCCGGCGCGGGGAGCCCATGCAGCTCGAGCTCGTGGCCGAGATCGTGGCCGAGGTTCACGGGCGCATCCGCGTCGAGGTCGGCGGGGGACTCCGCACCGCCGAGGCCGTGGCGGGGGCGCTGGGGACCGGGGCCAGCCGCGTGTCGGTGGGCACGGCGGCGCTGCGCGACCCGGCCTTCGCCCTCGGCCTCGTCGCCCGCTACGGACCGGCCCGGGTCGTGGGGTCGCTCGACATCCGCGACGGGATGGCCTACGGCGAGGGCTGGCGCCAGGGGTCGGCGGGCGTCCCCGCCACCGACGCCCTCGACATGCTGTCTGCGTCGGGCATCGACACGTTCGAGGTCACCGCGATCGCCCGCGACGGGCTCCTGGGGGGCCCCGACGTGGCCCTGCTGCGCTCGCTGGTGCGTCGCGGCCGCGGGCGGATCATCGCCTCGGGCGGCATCTCGTCGCTCGAGGACGTGCTGGCCGTCCAGGCCGCGGGGTCCGCGGGCGTCATCGTCGGCCGCGCACTCTACGAGGGCAAGGTCTCGGTGCACGAGCTGATCAGCGCGATCGAGGGCCACGACCTGAGCCGCTGACGCCGGGTGCCCGGCTGTTGGGTGCCTGGCCTACAGGGGCGAGTCGTAGAGAGCCAGCTCGTCATCCGTTGGCGGCTGGAAGCGACCTCGATACCCTTCCATGTGGCTCTCGGTGATCGCGAGGCCCCCGTTGGCGTGACGATCCACGACCCGCCGCACCAACTCGTCGTAAGGCACATCGAGGAAACGGAGCTCGACCGCCGCGCCGAGCGATCGCCCGAGGTCTCGCTTCTCGTCGCGTTCTGACCGCGCCCAGAAGCCCCATTCCAGGATCACCGACGTTCCGAGCGTGAGGAGCCGCTCGGTGAGTCGCGCGAACTCGGCTTCGAGTCTGACCTGGAAGTCCCCGTCAAAGGGGTCAATGCCCAGGGACCGTTCCCACTCATCGGGGTTCAGCCGGACCGCCCCGTAGGCGTCCCCAAGTTCGCGCGCGAGCGTCGTCTTGCCCGAGGCGGGCAGGCCACACAGCAACACCAGCCTCGGTTGTCTCCTCGTGCCTTCTGTCATCGGGGCACTCCTCTCCGTCGGGCGGGTCGACCCTCGAGCACCTTGAAGGACTCTCGCCATCGGCTGCTTCCTAATCAAGAGACGCAGGCATAGTCCGGCTGGGCTGGTGGGAATCGAAACGCGGCGCCGGAGGCCGGCGCCGCGTCAACGTAGGCGGGCCGAGGGTCAGTGCCCCTCGTCCTTGTGCTCCTTCTTGTGGGCATCGATGATCTTCTCGGCCAAGTTCGACGGCACGTCCTCATAGTGGTCGAGCACCGCCGAGAACGTCCCGCGCCCACCGGTCAGCGAGCGCAGCTCGGTCGCGTACGAGAACAGCTCCGCCTGCGGGACGTGAGCCGAGATGACCTGCGCACCCTCAGCGGTGTCCATCCCCAGCACCCGGCCCCGTCGGCCGTTGAGGTCCCGGTTGACCTCGCCCATGTACTGCTCGGGGACGCGGATGTCGACTGCCATGATCGGCTCGAGGAGCACGGGCTTGGACTGCATGACGCCCTCCTTGAGCGCCATGGAGGCGGCGATCTTGAACGACAGCTCGTTGGAGTCCACCGGGTGGAACGAGCCGTCGTAGAGCGTCGCCTTGAAGTCGATCAGCGGGAAGCCGGCGAGGACGCCCTCGGCCGCCGTCTCGCGGACGCCCTTCTCGATGCCCGGGAAGAACCCCTTGGGGACGGTGCCGCCCACGACCTTCTCGGCGAACTCGACGCCCGCCGCGGGGTTGGGCGCGAGCTCGATCCACACGTCGCCGAACATGCCGTGCCCGCCGGTCTGCTTCTTGTACCGGCCGTGGGCCTTCGTGGTGCCGCGAATGGTCTCGCGGTAGGGGACCGTGGGCGTGCGGGTGACGATGGCGGCGCCGAACTTGCGCTTGAGCCGCTCGCAGATGACCGCGACGTGCGCCTCGCCGACCGCGCGCAGGATCTGCTCGCCGGTCTCTGAGCGCTCAACGCGCGCGGTGGGCTCCTCCTCGAGCATCCGCTGGAGGGCCGGCCCCATCTTGTCGAGGTCGCCCTTGGACAGCGGCTCGATCGCCACCTGGAGCGTCGGGTCGGGGAAGGCCATGTCGTCGAGCTTGAGCGCGGCGTCGCGCGTCGTGAGGGTGTCGCCGGTCTCGGTCACGCCCAGCTTCGCGATCGCGCCGATCTCGCCCGCGCGCAGCTCGGCGGCCGGCTCCTGCTCCTTGCCGTGGAGGAACAGCAGCTGGCCGATGCGCTCGTCCTCGCCCTTGGTGCTGTTGAACACGGAGCTCTGGCTCTTGAGGGTCCCGGCCAGGACGCGCAGGTAGGTGAGGCGGCCGACGAACGGGTCGGCGGCG
Organism: Chloroflexota bacterium; assembly: GCA_021785115.1. The sequence continues at coordinate 12,543 of JAJYGO010000360.1, forward strand.
GTCTTGAACACCCGGACCAGCGGCGTGGCGGCGGTCGCGGCGACCTCGACGGCCTTGCCCGCCTTGTCCTGCGCCGCGAACGGGCCCTCCTCCTCGGGCGAGGGGAGGTACCGCACGATGGCGTCGAGGAGCGCGTTGAGGCCGATGCCCTTGGTGGCGGACGTGACGAGCACCGGCGCGAGGATCGATTCGCGGACGCCCTTGTGGAGGCACGCGTCGAGCTCGGCGTCGGTGATCTCCTCCTCGCCGAGGTACTTCTCGAACACGGCGTCGTCGGCCTCCGCCGCGGCCTCGAGCAGCTGGTCGCGGCGCATCGCCACCTCGTCTGCCAGCTCCGCCGGGACGGGGATCTCGACCTCCTTGCCGCCGTCGAGCTGGTACGCCCGACGATGGACGAGGTCCACGTAGCCGGTGAACGTCTCCGCAGCGCCGATGGCGAGGTGCAGCGGGGCCACCTTGGTGCCGAACGCGGCGCGCAGCGCGTCCAGGGCACCCGAGGGGTCGGCGTTCTCGCGATCGCACTTGTTGATGACGAAGCAGGCGGCGGTCCTGGTGGACCGCCCGACCTTGACGGCGTTCTCCAGGCCGGCCTCGACGTGGCCCGACGCGTCCATCACGAACAGGGCGGCGTCGGCGGCGTGGAAGCCCTCGATCATCTCGGCGACGAAGTCCGGGTAGCCGGGGGTGTCGACCACCGTGATCTCGTGCTCGCCGTGCTCGAACGTGCCCACGGCCAGCGCCAGCGATCGGTGCTGCTTCTGCTCCTCAGGCTCGTAGTCGAGGTGCGCCGTGCCGTCGTCAACCCGACCCAGCCGGGGGATCGCCCCCGCGCGGAACAGGACTTGTTCCGCCAGCGTTGTCTTGCCCCCGCCGGCATGGCCGGCGAGGACGACACTCCTGATGTGGGCGAGGTCGTGGCTCTTCAGGGTCATCGCGCGCGGTTCCTCTCGGTGTGGCACCGGTGTGCCGGGCCGTGCCCGGACA
>JAJYGO010000478.1 GCA_021785115.1 Chloroflexota bacterium
CCTCCTGCACCTTCCGGGCGAGCGTGTCCGGCGTGAACGGCTTGCCGAGGAACGCGACATCGGCCTCGAGCTCGTTCCGGCGTCCGATCGCGTCCCGGGTGTAGCCCGAGAGCAGGAGCACGCGCAGGTCGGGCCGGATCGAGCGGAGCGTTCGCGCGACGTCGGGGCCACTCATGCCGGGCATGATGACGTCGGTGACGAGCAGGTCGAGGTGGCGCGGGTCGCGGGCGGCGATCTCCAGCGCCTCCCGTCCGTTGGCCGCGGAGAGCACGACGTAGCCCTGTCGCTCGAGCACCAGGCGGGCGAGATCGCGGACCGCCGGCTCGTCCTCGACGAGCAGCACGGTCTCCGTCCCGCGCGACACCGCCTCGAGGCGTGACGGTTCCCGCTCGCCGCTGACGCGGCTCACCGCCGGGAAGTAGACCTTGAACGTCGTGCCCATGCCGGGCTCGCTGTAGAGCCAGATGTGGCCGCCGGACTGTCGGACGATTCCGTAGATCGTCGCCAGGCCGAGGCCGGTGCCGCGGCCGCTCTCCTTGGTCGTGAAGAACGGCTCGAACACGTGCGACCTCGTCGCCGCGTCCATGCCGATGCCCGTATCGCTCACGGCCAGCAGCACGTACCGCCCTGACGCCACCTCGAAGTGCTCCACGGCGTACGCCTGGTCGAACTCCGCGTCGTCGCTCCGGATCGACAGCCGGCCGCCGTCCGGCATCGCATCGCGGGCGTTGACGGCGAGGTTCAGCACGACCTGCTCGAGCTGTGACGGGTCGGCCCGGATGGCGCCGGTCGCCCGGAGCGATGCGTTCAGTTCGATGTGCTCGCCGATCAGGCGCCGGATGAGCGGCTCCATGCGGGCGACGACGTCATTCGGGTCGAGCACGCGCGGCTGGAGGACCTGGCGGCGGCTGAACGCGAGCAGCTGCTGGGTCAGGCTCGCAGCGCGCTGCGCGGCATTCCGGATCGCCTCGACGTGCTCGCGAGCCGGGTCGGTCGGATCCAGCTCGTCGATCAAGAGCTCGCTGTAGCCGGTGATCGCGGTCAGGATGTTGTTGAAGTCGTGGGCGACGCCGCCCGCGAGCCGGCCGATGCTCTCCATCTTCTGCGCCTGCAGCAGCTGCTCCTCGAGCTGCCTGCGCGAGGTGATGTCGCGGTCGATCCGCGACTCGCCGACGACGCGCCCCTGCGCGTCCCGCAGCGGCCAGATGGTCAGCGAGACGTCGACCCGTCTGCCGTTCTTCGCGATCCGCCGCGTCTCGTGCGCATGGATGCGCTCCCCCCGCGCGACCCGTCGGCGCATCGCGTGCAGCTCCTCGTGCAGGTCCTCGGGAACGATGCGGTCGAGCTTGTGGCCGAGCATCTCGTCGGCCGTGTAGCCGAAGATCCGGGTCGCGCCGGCGTTCCAGCTGGTGACCGTCCCGTCGAGGGTCGTCGAGACGATGCCGTCCTCCGCCGACTCGACGATCTCCGCCAGCAGCGCGCGCTGCTCGTGCTCTGCCTCGGCCCGCTCGCGCGCCGTTCGCTCGGCCTCGTACAGCCGCGACCGTTCGAGCGCCTGTGCCGTCTCCTGGGCGAGCGCCCCGAGGAAGTCCCGGTCGATGCGTCCGAAGTCCCGGCGCTCGTCGAACACGATCTCGAGGCCGCCGACCGGCCGGCCCTCGACGAGCAGCGGGAGGTGCGCCGTGGCGCCCGCCGGTTTGCGCACGTCGAGGAGCAGCGCGTCACGGGTGCCTCGCCGCGCGGGATCGCCGAACAGGAGCGCCTGGCGCTCGCGGATCGCGCGCGCGAGCGCGAGCGGCGCGTACACGGACGCGGTGCCGGTGCGGGCGGCGTCTGATGTCGCGCCATCGGTCCGGACGAGCTCGAGCCGCTGCTCGTCGGACAGCAGCACCAGGCACCCTGCCCGGGCGCCGATCGCCGGCAGGGCCTGCCGGATGACGACGTCGGCGACGTCCGCGGGCGTCAGCGCGCCGGCGAGCGCGATTCCCACGCCGAGCAGGGCCCGCACGCGGTCCTCGGCACCGCTCCGCATCGTCACGTCGACGACCACGACGTTGAGACCGGCGATGGCCTGCGAATCGTCCCGGAGCGGCAGATAGCTCGCGAGCCATCGGCCCGGCGCGCGATGGCGCGCGCCGAGCGCGCTCGCATCGAGCTCGACGTTCACCACGGGAACGCCGGTCCGCAGGACACGGCGCATCAGGCCGACGATCTCGGGATCGATCTCCGGTGAGACTTCCTGGACCGTGCGACCCACGTGCTCGTCGCGCGGCACCCCGGTCAGCGCGGCGAGCGCCGGGTTGACGCGCACGTAGCGCAGGCCGTCGTCGAGCGTGCCGAGACCGACCGGCGCGTCGTCGAGCAGCCGGTCGGGGCGCGTCAGCGGACTCATCGTGTAGCGGAACGCACTCTCCTGAGCGTCGCGTCTCCGCGGCGCAACGCGCGACCCCACGACGGCGAGGACCCTTGCAGCGCCATCGCATGCAGGGCGCCCCGGATGTCGGGCGGATGCCGTAGGACCGTCGGGTCACAGGTGCCGGGACGGGCCGAACGATCGAGTGGGCAGTTTCGGTACCAACAGGACGGTCCCAGGTGCGGGCGCCGGGCCATACGGTCGGGATGCCTCATCACCCCCGGAGAAGGCCTGCCATGACCCACAGCCCACGATCCGCGGCATATCGAATCCTGCCGAACCGCCTGGCCGCCACGATCCGCCGGACTCGCGCCGGCCGACTGATGGCGATCCCGCGCGTGCTCGCTCGACCGCGCCTTGCGAGCCTCGGCGCGGTGGCCCTCGTCGTCGCGCTGCTCGGCGCTGCGACGCCGGCCGTGTTCGGAGCGCGTCAGGCCGTCGCGGCCACGGATCTGTCGGTGCTGCGCTGGGGGATCGTGGGCAACGACGGCACGCAGCTGGCGGCCGAGCGCGCGGCGGGGGTGACCGCGAAGCTCGTCGACCTGTCGTGGGCCGCGTACATGCCGAAGCCGGGCACGGAGAACCCGTCGTACGTCTCGTCCGTGCGCAGCCAGATCGCGTCGCTCCGCAAGGCCGGGTTCGCGGTGATCCTCGGGCTCGGCGTGCAGTCGGCGCCGTCGTGGGTCCACGCCAACTACGCGAACACCTACTACGTGGACCAGTACGGGGAACGCTACGACGGCGGGACAACGCCGGGATCGGGCGACGTGAACTTCGTCTGGAACCCGACGATGCGGGCGCTCCAGCAGCAGTACCTCGGCCGCGTGTTCGCCGACCTGGGCACGAACTTCGCGGCCGTCCGGCTCGGCGGGGGCCGGTACGGTGAGCTGGGGTATCCCGTCGCCGCCACGTCCGCGCATTCCAACACGTACTGGGCGTTCGATGCGAACGCAGCTGCGACCAACCCGGTTCCTGGCTGGACGCCCGGAATGGCATCTCCGAACGGGGAAGCCGGCACGTTCCTGAACTGGTATCTGGCGAAGCTGGCCGACTACGAGACCTGGCAGGTCTCGACCCTGCGCCAGTACTACGCGGGCCCGGCCATGATGCTGTTCCCGAGCTGGGGGATCCGCCCGGGACAGGCGCAGGCCGCGATCGACGTCAACCTGAACGGCTCGACGAGCGCGGAGATCAACGGGGAGGTCCAGCGCGGGTATGACTACGCGCGGCTCGTCGCCGCGATCGCAGATCCGAACGTCATCATCCAGACCGACTGGCTCGACGCCCCGTACGGCAACGATTCGAGCACGAACCCGGACGACTCGACCCCACAGCACTACCTTGCCTCGCTCGCCGCGCCCCGGGGGCTTGACGTCTACGGCCAGAACACGGGACAGGGGAGCGCGAGCGTGATGGCGTTCGCCGTGTCCCAGGCGATGGCGTACGGTCTCGTCGGCATGTCGTGGTACAACGAGAGCCAGCTCTTCTCCGGTAGCTACGCGACGCTCAGCGACTACGCGGCCCAGATCGCGTCGCATCCGGCCCCGACGGCCACGCCGACGCCGACGGCTACTCCGTCGCCGATGCCCACGCCCACCTCGTCGTCGACACCGCCGCCGACCACGTCGCCCTCTGCCACGCCTTCGCCGACGCCGGTAGCCACCGCGACTCCTTCTCCCACCCCTCAGCCGACGTCGACTCCGTCGCCCACCCCGGCGCCCGTCGCGACCCCGACGCCTGCCCCCACCCCCACTCCGACCGCTCCGGCAGCGGCCAACGTCCGATGGGGTCTGATCGGCAACGGGACGAGCAGCAACGGCTCCGAGGCCGCGGCCGGCATCACGACGAAGATGGTGAGCCTGAACTGGGGCGCCGACGAGCCGAGCGAGGGCACCTTCTCGACGAGCTACGAGCAGTCGATCGCCGCCATCATCGCGGCGGACCGCGCCGCCGGCTTCAACATCATCCTCTCGCTCGGCGTGCAGTACGACCCGGCCTGGCTGCACACCTACGCGAACAGCTACTACGTCGACCAGTACGGCGACGCGTACGTCGACAGCGCGGGCGCGGACGCCGACTTCGTGTGGAACGCCACGATGCGCCAGAAGATGGCGGCGTACATCGCCCACGTCTTCAGCGTGTTCGGGACGAACTTCGCGGCCGTCCGCATCGGCGGCGGCCACTACGGCGAGCTGGGTTTCCCGCCCAACGGCTACAACGGCCACGCGAACACGTACTGGGCCTGGAGCGCCGGAGCGCAGGCGTCGGACCCGGTACCCGGCTGGCTGCCGGGCCAGGCATCTCCGAACGGCGAGGCGCAGACGTTCTGGAACTGGTACGACGGCTCGCTGACGAGCTACCTGCAGTGGCAGATCGCGACGCTCCGCGCGAGCTACGCCGGGCCGCTCATCGTCCTGGAACCCGGGTTCGGCGCGCGGCCGTCGGGCATCTCCGCCGCGATCGCGGACAACCTGAACGGTGCGAGCTCGCAGGAGATCAACGGCGAGATCCAGACCGCGCACGACTACACCGCGCACGCCCAGGCGATCTCGGACCCGAACGTCTGGCTCGACTCGACCTGGCTCGACTGCCCGTACGGCAACGACAGCTCGAGCGACCCGACGCAGCGGACGCCCATCGGCTACCTCGCCTACCTTGCGAGTCAGCGAGGATTGCAGCTCTACGGCGAGAACACGGGGAACGGCTCCGCGTCGGACATGCAGTTCACGGTCGGCCAGGCCGTCAAGTGGGGACTGCAGGGCTTCGTCTGGATGAACGAGACGCAGCTCCTGTCCGGGAACTACGCAACGCTGAGCAACTACGCGGCCCTGATCGCCGCGAACCCGTGATCGCCACCATCAGCTGACCGGCGCGCGTCATGGCCGCGGCCGGCATTGCCGGTCGCGGTCTTCGCGAATGGTCCGGGTCGCGATAGGACGGAAATCCCGCTGGACGGGGACGTCTGCGGGAGGACGATTCGAGACCGTGACGGCCGATCGCGGAGCCTGTTCACGACCCACCCGCCGCGTGCGTCGGGACCACCCTGCTGAGCTCGGAGCGTGCCATGTCGGTGCTGACCAAGATCCCTGTTGACGTCCGAGGGCGGGAGTGGATCCGCCAGCTCGACGTCGAGGCCGCGCGGCGAGCGAGCCCGGCTTCGGGTGCGCCGGACGGACAGGGGGTCGAGAAGCGCGAGGCCGGGAATGCGGTCGGCGACGGCGGGGGAGTCGCGACGCAGGCATCCGGCGCAGCGGGCTGAGGCGGCGCCGGCGGACCGACGTCAGGCGGCGTCGGAGGGCTCGAGCGGGTACATCCTTGGTTCGTCGCGCGTCACGCGTCGGCCGCGTGACGCGCGCCGGTACCTCTCGGCGTCCCGCTCGGACCGTGTGGGTGGGCGTCGTCACTGCGGGGGCGTGAGGCTCCCGGCGGTGATGTCCCTGATCAGCGCGTCGGCCTTCGCCCTGACGTTCGCCGGGAGGCTGTAGCCGGAGTTGAACTGGATCACTTCGCCGCCATTCCCGAGCGTGATCGAGTACGTGGCGCCTCCGAGCGTCCCGTGCCGGATCTCCGTGAACATCTGGTGGAGCGCGGGCGCCCAGTTGTAGACCTCGGTCGCCACCACGTTCTTTGGCGCGAGCGACTCCATCGGCCAGTCGTTGCCGAACCACGCCAGGTCGTTCTGGCGCGCAACTCCGATCGCGCCCGACGACGCCTGCGTGGTCCCTGCCAGCACGTCGGCTCCGCCGGCCACGAACGTCTTGGCCGCCGTGGCGTACAGGCTCGCGTCGCTGTAGGAACCGGTGTAGACGGGGTGGATCGTGACCGTGGGGTCGACCGCCTTCGCGCCGGCCGCGAACCCGTCGATGAACAGCTTGTCGTCGCCGGCGGCGATCGGACCGATCGCGCCGAGCACGTGCGACTTGCTCAGCATCGCGGCCATCGCGCCCTCCACGTAGCCACCCTCGTTTGCGGCAGCGAGGTACGCGAAGACGTTGGGCAGGTTGAACGTCGAGCCCGCCGTGCCCCAGGCGAACGAGACCTTGGGGAACTGCGGCGCGAGCTGCTGGATCGTCGAGCCGTACTGCGAGCCGTGGGCGATGATCAGGCCATAGCCCTCGGACGCGTACTGCCGGATGATCGTGCCCGCGTCCGCGACGACGAACTGGTTGTCCGAGATCGCGATCTGCAGGTTGTCGCTCTTGTCGAGGCTCTGCAGCGCCGCGACCATCGACTGCGTCCAGCTGAGGTCGCTGCGGGAGCTCGGAGCCACGAGCGCGACCTTGATGGGGGTTGTTGCCACCGCCGTACTCGCGCCCGCTCCCGGCGAAGCGACCGGCGCGGCCGAGGCGACCGAGGGGGCTGCCGCCGGGCTCGCGGACAGGCTGGCGGGGGCGGAGCTGGAGGCAGGGGCGGTCGACGCAGCCGGCGCCCCGGTCGCGGCCGCGCCGCAGCCAGTCGCTGCCACGGTCGCAAGCACAGCCAACCCCGCCACGAGTCGGCGCCCTCGAGTTTCCGTCTGCACTGTCACACCTCCCACTGCGTCACCCGCTCCCGCTCGGTCACAGGCGCGAACTTCCGGACCGTTCGCCCAGCGGCCTCCCGCGGGCGAAGTTGCCTCGACGTCCTGCCGGGGCATTCCCCCACGTCGGCCGGCCTCGATCCTACCCTTCCAGGCCAGCGGGCGGCGCGGCGTTCAGCTCGAGCGGCGGCGTCTCGGAGGCGACTGCCGACGGCGACCGCGACGCCTCAGCCCGCGCACAGACGGGAGCGTCGCGAGGATCGTGGCGCGCCGGCGCGTGACGTTGCAGGCGGCGGCGAGCCCGCCGAAGAGCGCCGCTCCGGCGAACCACGACAGCATCGAGCCGGTCAGCGCGCCGAGGACCAGGCCGAACGCGGGGCCGATCACCCCCCTGACCGCCATCGCGTCGACGACGGGGATGCCGGCGAGGCCCGCCGCGACGATCGAAATGGAGGCCCAGGCGGAGGTCCGGACTACGGCCCCGTCTGTCCGGGCGGACTCTCGCGCAACGGCCGACGCCCCGCCGACACGCGCCGTCCCGCGCGCGCCGACGCCGGGCGCCGTCGTCAGCCGGGCGCCGTCGTCAGCCGGGCGCCGTCGTCAGCCGGGCGCCGTCGTCAGCCGGCCGCGTGTAGTGGTCCAGCGGGATCTCCTCCCAGACGGCGCGAAGCCGAGGCGATCCGCCAGCATGAGGAGCGCCGGAGGGGCAGGCCGGTGGCCCGGCCGGATGAGCGTCGCCGCCACGGCGCGGGCCTGCCGGAGGAGCGTCAACGCATCGGTCGCGTGCACGAGCGGCATCCCGCGAACGGCGTTTCCGGCCGCGTCGACCTCGATGTGCTCCGGCTCCGCGTTCACCCCGGCGAACATGACCGGCCAGACGCCGGTGGATCCGCGCGTCGAGGGGGACCGAGCCGTCCGCCATGCAGGGCAATGCCGAGCCCAGCGCGTAATACGCGTGCCATCGCAGCCGCAGGCTTCAGTGTCGTCGCCTCATCTCGCGGCCAGGGCCACGGCGGCCGCCACGATGAGCACCGCGTACCCGGCGACCGCCACCCGGTTGCCGCGCCGGGTCCCGTGATTGAGCCGGCCGACCACGATGAGGACGGCGGCCACCACGACGAGCAGGATCGCCAGCGAACGAGACATGAGCCGGGTCCTCGGATCAGTGCCGGCTGGTGAGGAGGAAGAGGGCGCCTGCAACGACGATCAGCGCGATTCCGGCGACAAAGACCCCGGTACCCCACCAGGCCTCGCGGTTGAGCCGGCCGACCAGGATGAGGATGGCGGACACCACGGCCATCAGGGTCAGGAACGGATGAGCCTTCACACGAGGCGGCATTCGATTCCTCCGTCTATCGCTGCGGCCCGACCGGCCGGAGCGTGCTGAACCGACCAGCGGCGTCACCCACGGAACGCCTCCATGAACCGCACCCGTGTCCCGAGGCGCAGGGCGGCGTTGCTGTAGATGCGGCCGGCGAGCCAGGTCAGGCCGACGATGGCCGCCACGAGCAGGGCTGCGGCCAGGAGCGGCTGCCAGAGCGGTATGTCGGTGTCCGCCATCCGAACCGCCATGAGGATGGGGGCGAACGGCGGAAGCAGCGAAGCCACCGTCGCCAGGGGGCCGTTCGGGTTCGGCAGCGACGCATACACGAGCAGGTACCCCGCGATCTGGAGGATCGCGATCGGGGCGATGGCGCTCTGGACCTCCTCCTGGCGCGAGACGAGGGAGGCGACCGCGGCGTAGGCGGTGGCATAGAAGAGGAAGCCGAGCAGGAACCAGAGGAGATCGGCCAGGATCGAGGCCACTCCGAGGGCCGGGATCGCGGCGACATTCGTCACGTGGACCATGACCAGCGCGGCCGCGCCGACGATGGTGAGCTGCAGGAGGCCGACGAGGCCGATCCCGATGACCTTGCCGGCCAGCAGGCGGGCCGGCTGGATCGTCGCGAGCAGGATCTCCATGATCCGCGTCGCCTTCTCCTCGACCACCCCCTGGGCCACCATGTTCCCGTACTGACCGAGTGCGATCCAGAGCAGGATGCCGAGGACCAGGCTCGCGACCACGTTCTGCGTGTCCCTGGGAGAGGTCGGTTGCAGCAGCTGGACCGGGACCACGGCCATGGCCGAGGTGATGGCTGCCGGTGAGAGGCCGGCGCCGGACAGGCGGGCGGCCTCCGCGGCCAGGGACAGCGCGGACAGGACGTTGGAAGGAACCTCCTTCCTGGCCACCGCCGTCGGCGCGGTCGACGACCCGGTCACGAGCACGTCGAGCGTGCCGGCGGTGACCTGTGCCTTCCCGGCGCTGACGTCGGTGACATCGGTGAGGGTCGCGCTCACACCCAGGGCCCTCGCCGTTGCCGAGAAGGGACGCTCGAGCGCCTGCGACCCGCCGGTGAAGCCGACCCGGACCGGCGTGGTCCTGCCGGCGAGCAGCGACGCTGCCACGATGCCGCCCACGACGAGGATCGCCATCACGACCGTTCCGCCGGCGAAGACCCGCGAGCGGAGACGCACGCGGACCTCGCGGCGGGCGACGAGGAACGTGGTCGGAAGCGGCCGAGTTCGCCCGTGACTCGCAGATCGCGCGTTCATGCCGCTGCCTCGCCGATGACCGTCCGGAAGAGCTCGCCGAGGCTGGGCTCGACGCGCTCGAACTCGCGCACGGGTCCCGTGGTCAGCGCCGCCTGCAGCAGCGCCTGGTCGTCGACGCCCTGATCGAGCTCGAACAGACGCCGTGCGCCGTCGGCCTGCAACAGTCGCACGCCCGGGATCCCGGGCTCCCATGCCTCCGGCGCCGCGGGCACCTCGAGCCAGCGGCGCTCGAGGCCCCCGGCCCTCAGCTCGGCGACCGCGCCGCAGGCCACCATCCGGCCGTGCTCGACGATGCCGACGCGGTCGCACAGCCGCTCGACCAGGTCGAGCTCGTGGCTCGAGAAGATGACGGGGACGCCCGCGTCCGCCCGCTCGCGGAGCACCTCCGCCATCACGTCGACCGCGACCGGGTCGAGCCCGGCGAACGGCTCGTCGAGCACGAGGATCTCGGGATCGAACACGAGGGCCGCGGCAAGCTGGACACGCTGCTGGTTGCCCATGCTCAATGCCTGCAGCTCGGCGTCGCGCCGTTCCGCCAGGCCGAAGCGGTCCAACCATGCCGTCGCCGCGGCCCGCGCGTCGCGACCCGCCATCCCGTGCAGTTCGCCGAGGTAGGCGAGCTGCTCCGCGACGCGCATCCTGGGGTACAGGCCGCGCTCCTCGGGCATGTAGCCGATGCGCCGCCGGGCCTCGAAGGCCAGCGGCACGCCCAGCCAGCGCACGGTGCCGGCGTCGGGCGTCAAGACGCCCAGCACCACGCGCATCGTGGTCGTCTTGCCCGCGCCGTTGCGCCCGACGAACCCGAACAGCTCGCCCGCGCGGACGTCGAACCCGAGGTCGTTCACCGCCGTGAGGTCCCCGAAGTGCTTGGTGACCCCCTCGATCTCGAGGGCACGCTCAGGCTGCATCGTCGCCTCGCTCGGCTTCTCCGCCTGCCGTCGATCCGTCGGTTGGATCCCCGGTATCGCCGCCGTCGGCGGCGCCGGGCGGACGACGCCGGCCTGCCTGCGAGGGCAGTCGCCCGGCATCGCGCAGCGCGCGCCGCAGCACGTACTCGATCTGCCCGTTCAGGCTTCGCAGATCGTCGCTGGCCCACACCCGCAGTGCCGCCATCGTTTCGGGATCGAGTCGCAGCAGGAAGGGCTTCCGCTCCGCCATCGGCGTCCCCGTGATCCTCGGCACGCGGCCTACTGGTACAGGGTGCCGGTGTTCACGACGGGCTGCGTCTCGTGCTCGCTGCAGAGCACGACGAGGAGGTTGCTGACCATCGTGGCCTTGCGTTCCTCGTCGAGCTCGACGATGTGCTTCTCCGACAGCTGGTCCAGCGCCATCTGGACCATGCTCACCGCCCCCTCGACGATGCGCGTCCGCGCGTCGATCACCGCGCTCGCCTGCTGGCGGCGCAGCATCGCGTTCGCGATCTCCGGCGCGTACGCGAGGTGGCTGATCCGCGTGTCCATGACCTCGAGGCCGGCCTTCTGGAGGCGGCCCTGGACCTCGGCCTGGAGCCGCTCGCCGACCTCGTGCGGGTTGCCGCGCAGGGACAGCTCGTTGTCGTGGTGCGGCTCGTACGGGTAGGACGTGGTGAGGGTCCGGATCGCCGCCTCCGTCTGGACCTTGAGAAACTGCTCGTAGTCGTCCACCTCGAAGAGCGCTTCCGCGGTGTCGTGCACGCGCCAGACGACGACCGCCGCGATCTCGATCGGGTTACCGTCGTGGTCGTTGACCTTGAGGTGCTGGCTCTCGAAGTTGCGCACCTTGATCGAGACGCGCGGCCGCTGGGTGAACGGGTTCACCCACCAGAACCCCTGCTCCTTGAGGCTGCCCGCGTACCGGCCGAACAGGACCAGCACACGCGCCTCGTTCGGGTTCACCGCCGTCAGGCCCCGGTACCCCAGCGCGAGGGCGACGACGACCACGATGAGTCCGAGGGTCACCCCCCGTCCGCGTTCGACATCGACGACGCCGAAGATCAGCGCGAGGGCACCCCCGACGGTGACCGCGAGCAGCGCGAACAGCATGGGGTAGCCGGGAAGCGCCCGAGCCCTGCGTTCCTGGATCACCGCCCACTCCTACAGTAACATCATGGTGATATCACTGCGATAGTACGAGCGGGTGTCAAGAAGACCGGCGGGCGATGGGAAACCCGAACGGAACAGGTGGCGACCGAACGATGGGCGCGAACGAACGGCGGGCGGCGGGGATCTCGTCGTCGGCCCGTGGCGGCGCCGCCGCCGCGCCCCCCGCCGGCGGCGGCGGCGGACGCGTCAGTCGCCCTGGCCGGTCCCGAACTGCCTGTCTCCGGCGTCGCCCAGACCTGGAAGGATGTAGCCACGCTCGTTGAGCTGCCGGTCCACGGCCGCGCAGTGGATCTCGACGTCGGGATGCGCCTCGGTGACCGCCCGGATCCCCTCGGGAGCCGCGATGAGGTTCAGCAGCTTGATCCGGACCGCGCCCCAGCGCTTGAGCACCTCGATCGCCGCGGTCGCCGAGCCACCGGTCGCGAGCATGGGGTCGAGGATCAGGCAGAGGTCGACCGTCGCGGAGTCGGGCAGCTTGTTGTAGTACTCGACCGGGCGCAGCGTCCGCTCGTCCCGGAAGAGGCCGAGGTGCCAGACCTGCGCGGTCGGCATCAGCTCGAGCATCGCGTCGAGCATGCCGAGCCCCGCGCGCAGGATCGGCACGAGCCCGATTCGATCCGCGAGCTCGGCGCCGGCCATCGGCTCCATCGGCGTCGTCACGGGGAGGTCCCGGAGCCGCGCGTCCGCGAGCGCCTCGTACCCGAGCAGCCAGCTGATCTCGCGCACCAGCTCACGGAACTTCTTGGGTTCCGTGCGGAGGTCGCGCAGGAGCGCGAGCTTGTGGAGGATCGCGGGGTGGTGCGACACGTGGACGGTGGGCGGGAGCCACGCGAGATCGTCGGCGCCGGGCAGGCTGGGGGAGGCTGGCACGCGTTCCTCCTTCGGGGTCGGCCGGGTGGAACCGCCGCGATCCTAGCATCGGTCGGCCCTGCTCGACGCGCTACCATCACGCCATGCCCGCCCCACGTGTCATGACGCCGGAATCCCGCTCGGAGCGGACGGCGGCGGCGAGGCCGCGTCCGCGCCCGGCGCGGCCCCCCCGCGGCGCCCCGCCCGTCCTCGTCGAGGTGCGCCGCGGCGGGATGACCGAGAGCCGGCACCGCGGGCACGTGGTGCAGGTCGGGATCGACGGGTCGGTCGAGCGGGCGATCGGCGACCCGGACGTGGTCGTCGCGTTGCGCTCGGCCGCGAAGCCGCTCGGGCTCGTCGCGTTCGTCGAGGCCGGGATCGCGGACGCGTTCGACCTGTCGGCGCCGGAGCTCGCGGTGCTCGCGGCGTCGCACTCCGGCGAAGACCTCCACGTGCGGACGATCCAGGCGATCCTTCGCCGCGCCCAGATCAGCCAGTCGCTGCTCGCGTGCGGCACGGCGAACGCCCCGCTCGACGCGATCACCGCGCAGCGGCTCGCCCGCGACGGAGAGCGGCCGGGGATGATCCGGCACCAGTGCTCGGGACAGCACGTGTCGTTCCTGCTGTTCGCGAAGCACGCGGGCTGGCCCCTCGAGGAGTACTGGCGGCCGGAACACCCGACGCAGGTGGCGTTCCGGGACGGGCTCGCCCGCGTGCTCGGCCGCCGACCGGCGGACCTCGTGACGTCGGTCGACGCGTGCGGGATCCTCACGTATTACGTCCGGCTCGTCGACGTCGCCCGCGGGTATCTGCGGCTCGCCGACCCGGCCGGCGCCGCGCGCGACGCGGTCGGCCGCGCGCTCGTCCCGGCGCTCACGCGCATCCGGGACGCGATGATGGCGGCGCCCGAGCTCGTGGCGGGCACGCGCGATCGTTTCGATACCGCGCTCATGCAGGCGCTGCCTGGACGGGCCTGCGCGAAGGGCGGCGCCGAGGCCCTGCAGGCCGTCGGCCTGGTTCCCGACGCGC
>JAJYGO010000176.1 GCA_021785115.1 Chloroflexota bacterium
GCGGGAGCGGCACCTCCACGCCCTTCGGGACGTACACGAACGACCCGCCCGACCAGACCGCGCTGTTGAGCGCGGCGAACTTGTTGTCCTCGGGCGGCACCACCGTGCCGAAGTATCGGCGGAAGATCTCCGGGTACTCCTGGAGCGCCTGGTCGGTGCCCATGAAGACCACGCCGAGCTTCGAGAGCTCCTCGCGCACCGAGTGGTAGACCACCTCGGAGTCGTACTGCGCGCCCACGCCGGCGAGGAACTTGCGCTCGGCCTCCGGGATCCCCAGCTTCTCGAACGTCGCCTTGATCTGCTCCGGGACGTCGTCCCAGGACTTCTCCTCGCGCTCGGAGGGCTTGCGGTAGTAGACGATCCGGTCGAAGTCGATCCGGGACAGGTCACCGCCCCAGTTCGGCATCGGGCGCTTCACGAAGTGGTCGTAGGCGCGCAGCCTGAACTGCAGCATCCACTCCGGCTCGTTCTTGTAGCGGCTGATCTCCTCGACGGTCTCCCGGGAGAGACCGCGCCGGGTCTCCGCGAGATAGACGATCTCGTCCTTGAAGTCGAACTTCGAGCGGTCGTTCGAGACCTGCTCGCGCAAGACGGTCATGCGATCTCCCTGGCGCTGTGCCGGCGCCGACGGGTGAAGGTGCGGTGGTCGCGCGTGTCGGCGCGATGGGATTGCGGACCGGGGACGCGCCGGCGGCTTGCGCCGCCGGTTGGCCCGTAATCCCGACCGATATTATCGGAATTAGCCGGGCCGCCGTCAACGGTCCGGCTGATGTTCAGAACCAGGTGGAGCACCATGGCGCCACCGGCGAGCGCAGCATGGCGTCCGCGGTCGCGAGCGCCCCGGGATCGAGCGCCTCCACGCGTCCGGCCTGCACGAGCGTGCGCAGCGAGACGCCGCCGAGCGAGACCGCGCCGAGCGCCTGCGCGTCCAGCCGGAGCTGGGCGGGCGCCGTGGTCCGCCGGCAGGCGGCCCCATCCGGTCCGCCATCCAGCTCGAAGCGCCCCTCCGCGTACCCGAGCGGATCCGCGATCTCCAGCACCACGCGGCCGGGCGCGGTGTACCGCCGGGCGGCGAGCACGGCCTCCGGGTCCAGGACGCGGACCCACAGGAAGTCGCTGCGGTGGTGCTGCCGGACGACCCGCGCGTCCTCCAGCAGCCACGGCAGGGCCTCGTCGGGCGAGCGGTCCTCGGCCTTCACCGTGACGATCCAGTCCACCTCGCAGGCGTACCGCCACAGGCGCGCGTAAGCCTCGTCCGTGCAGGCGAGCAGCTCGTCCACGACCAGCGTGGAGGTCGACACGCGGTCGGCCCAGGTCTCCTCCACGTGGTAGCGCAGCCACCCCTGCGGACGGCCCTCGGCATCGCGGTGCAGGACGTGGCGCGTCCCCTTCGCCGGCGGGTAGGGCGCCTCGACGATGCCGAGCGTCATGTCCCACCAGAGATCGTTGCGGGTGATCGACCCGACCTGGCTGCGGCGGACCCGCTCGTACAGCCCCGGCGCATGCTCGCGCACGACCGCGCCGTCCACGAGCTCCACGGAGCCGCTCCCCGGACGCACGAAGCGGGCGTTCCGGGCATCGATGCCGAGACGGACGTGGTCCGCTGCCCGGCCGAATCCGTAGCGGCCGTAGATGGGGTACTCGGAGGCGATCAGGATCGCCAGCGGCTCTCCCCGCTCGGCGGAGGCGGCGAGATCGGTCGTCATCATGCGCCGCAGCAGGCCCTGGCGGCGGTGGGTGGGAAGCACGGTGACGGCCGTGATCGCGGAGGCGGGCAGGACGCCGCCGCCGGGAAGCGTGAGCTCGGTCGCCCACGAGCGGAACGTCCCGCAGATGGCGTCGCGGTCGAACGCCGCCTGGCAGCGCGCGAGGTCGATGTACCGGCGACGGATCTCCGCCTGCCGCTCCGTGTCCCCCTCGGCGAAGAAGGGCACCTGGAGGGCGGCGAGCCAGGCGGCGAGCTCCGTGTCCTCGATGGTCCGGATGGTGATGGCCATCTCCGGATGGTACGGCGGGCCGTGCGGGCGGTGCGGGCCGGATGGGCCGGGCGGGCCGGTGCGGGATCGTGGCACGCGCGGACAGCCGTGGCGTCGTGCGCGGGGGCGGACCTCAGGCGGGACTACCGCGCGGCCAGCACGGCGCGGAGGGCGGCCGCAAGCGCCTCGTACTGCTCGATCCGGTTGTAGCGCTGCGCCGAGACGCGCACGTACAGGTCGCCGGGCGTGCCGGCCGCTGGCTGGCCGGACGCGATCAGCCACGGCGGCGGCCACGCGATGACCGGCGCCTCGAAGCCCCGGTCTCGGAGCGCGTCGTGGAGCGACTCGGCCGCGGTGGCACCCCCGTCGACCCACGAGGTGCCGGGAAGCCGCACCGACGCCATGGCCCCGATCATCGATGCCGGCGCGGCGCGCTCGACGCCGAGCGCCTCCGCCAGGAGGTCCCGCGCCTCCAGCGCGAGCCGCCGGTTGGCGGCCATCACGCCGGGCCAGCCACCCGGATCCGCTCCCGACAGGCTGCGCAGCGCGTCCGGGACGCAGAGCCACGCGGTCGGGTCGTCGGTCCCCGTCCAGTCGAATTCCAGCCGGAAGCGGCTCGCATCCGTGCGCGTCGAGTTGGCGCCGTGCGAGATGGCCAGCGGCCGCACGAGTGCCTGGCGGTCACGCCGCACGTGCAGGAACGCCGACCCCTTGGGCGCGCAGCACCACTTGTGGCAGTTGCCCGTGTAATACGCTGCGCCCAGCGCGTCCAGGTCGAGGGGAACCATGCCGGGACCGTGCGCCCCGTCCACCAGGGCATCCACGCCCAGCCGGGCGAGCTCCCGCACGAGATCCTCGATAGGGAGCACCAGCGCCGTGGGGCTCGTCACGTGGTCGAGGAGCGCAAGCCGGGTGCGGGCGGTCACGGCCTGCAGCAGCGCCTCCACCGCCTGGACGGGATCCTCGAGCGGGAACGGGATCCGGGCGACCACCACCCGAGCTCCGCTCGCCGCGGCCGCGAACCGGAGCGCATTGACGCTCGCGTTGTAGGCGTGGTCGGTGACCAGCAGTTCATCGCCCGGGGCGAAGTGCAGGGAGCGGAGCACGGTGTTGACCCCGGCCGTGGCGTTGGCCACGAACGCGATGTCGTCGGGGACCGCGCCCACGAACCCGGCCAGCTCCGTCCTCGCCCCGGCGAGCAGCCCCTCGAGGTCCCGGGCCAGGAACCGGACCGGCTCGGCCTCCATGCGTTCGCGCCAGCGCGCCTGCGCCTCCAGCACCGCGACCGGGCAGGCCCCGAAGGACCCGTGGTTCAGGAAGGCGACCGATGGGTCGAGCCCCCAGGCGAGCCCGGCGCCGAGCACGCGTGTCACCGCCATTACACCTCTGCACTGAACGCTGTCTGAATGCCTGCGACGGGGCCCCCGGACCTTAACGAAACGTAACGGTTTGTGGGTTGAGGCGACACGGCCGCCGACCTTGAATCATGCGGCGTTTCGAGTGGCCGCACCGGGAGTCGTACACGACCTTCATGATCGATGCCGCGGATCCTGCCGGCACGCCGGCACACCTGCCCGCCGGGGCATCGGTCGCGCGTGCGACCTTCCTCCGCCGGGCGTGGCGGCCAGCCACCGGTCTTCTGGTGGGCGTCGCGCTGGTGGGGATCCTGGGAGCGTCCGGCGCCATCGCGGGCTCCAGCGCGGCGCTCGAGGAGATGGGCTTCGACCCGGATCGCGCCCAGCTGATCACCGGGCTCACCGTCGGCGGGCTCGGGGCGGCTCTTGGCGCGCTGGTGACCGGGCGCCGGCCGGCCCCGGTGGCGGCGGCCTGTGTCGGGCTCGCCGCGGTCTTCGGCCCCGCCTTCATCTCCGAGACGGCGAGCGCCCTCGCGACGACGGGACCGGACGGGTTCCGGCCGCTGGGCTGGGTGGCGACCGCGGTGACGCTGGTCGCGGCCGCCCTGGCCGTCGGGTGGGCCATGGCCACGCTCGCGGTCGAGATACGTGGCTGGCTCCTCCGGGGATGGGCGCTGGCCGGCGCCGTCCGCAGCGGCGCCCCGGTGGACCGGCGCCGACTGCTCCGGACGCTGGCCCCCATCCTGGCGCTCGCGATCGTCGCCGGCGCCCTCCCGACCTTCGGCGACATGATCAACTACACGCCGGACGTGGCCATGACCGGTGGCGGACTCTCGCAGGCGCAGCCCCTGGTGGGGGGCACCGCGGGCGCCGGGGGCTCCGCGGCAAGCGGCGCGACGACCCCGGGCGGCGGCGGGAGCGCGGCCGGCGCGGCGGGCGGGGCAGGTACCACGGGCGGAACGGCCAGCGGCAGCGGCGCGCAGGGTGGCGCGACCGGGGCCGGGGGCGCCGTGGAAACGGGCGGGATCACCCCGGGAGCGATCGCCGGCACCCAGCCGTGGCAGGCTGCGATCCCGACCGGGCAGGGCCGCGTCGTGAGCTTCACCCTGCCGTCGCCGTGGACCGGCGCCCGCCGGTCCACCTCCACCGTCTGGCTCTACCTGCCCCCCGGGTACGACCGCGGCACGCAGCGCTATCCGGTCATCTACACGGTGCCGTGGGATCTGACCCACTGGGCGATGGGGATCCATGTCCAGGCGCTGCTCGACCAGGCCATCACGGGCGGCACGCTGCCGTCCAGCATCGTCGCCTTCGTCGATCTCTCCGGCGGCCCCTTCCCCAACAGCGAGTGCGCCAATTCCTGGGACGGCCGCGAGCATGCCGACACCTACGTCTCCTCCACCGTCGTCCGCTACCTCGACGCGCACTACCGGACCATCGCCGATCCGCGGGCGCGCACGATCCTGGGCTTCTCCCAGGGCGGTTTCTGCGCCGCGAACCTGCTGATGCGGCATCCCGACGTCTTCCGGCAGGCAGTGATCTTCTCCGGCTACTTCGAGGCGGGGTTGAGCAGCGGCGAGACGGTGAACGCCTGGATGCCCTGGGGGCACGTCCCCGCCGTTGTGGCCGCCAACTCGCCGATGCAGACCGCACCCACGCTCGCCCCGGCGATCCGCAGCCAGCTCTTCGTGGTGCTCTCGTCGCAGCCGGACCTGGGCGTCTTCGGCTCCCAGGCCAGCCAGTTCGCGACCGTGCTGACCCGGGCGGGGTACCCCACGGACTTCCTGTGGAACCAGCTGGGCCACGCGTGGAAGGAAGTGCGGCTGGAGTTCGTCCCCGCGCTCTGGGCCGTCGCAGAGCGTGAGGTACTGACGGGGGTGCTGCGATGAACGGGGCGGCCGGACGGGCGGTGGCCCTCCTGCCGCGGCTCGTCGTGGCGGTCGGCACCTTCGTGGCGCTCTCGGACGCGTTCGCCTTCGGCCAGGCGAGCCTCGCGAGCGTGCAGCAGCTCCTCCCGTTCGACACGCCGAGCGCGGACCGGGCCATCGCCGCACTCAGTGCCGCCGGCCTGGCCGCGCTGACCGTCGGCCTCTTCCGCGGCAAGCGGCTCGCCTGGTGGCTGGCGGTCCTCGTCTTCGCCGCGGGCGTGCCGGTCCAGCTGCTCGCCCTGGGACACACCGCGGGGGGCGTCGTGGCGGCGATCGCGCTGGCGCTCCTCACGCTCGATCGCCGGCGCTACGGGGTCCGCTCCGCGCGGACCTGGAGCTGGACCGCATGGGGCCTGCTGCTCGCGGGCGGTGCCATCGCCACGCTGGAGACGGTCCTGCTGGTGATCCGCGATCCGACCGATTCGCTGCCGGCCGATCTCCCCGACCTGGCCGGCACCCTCAGCCGTTGGCTCGCCTTCGGGGACCTCGGCGGGCCGCCGTCCGGGCCGCGCACCGCCCTCATCCTGGTCCTGGCGATTGCCGCGCGGCTCTCCGTCGCGCTCGCCCTCATCGCCATGCTCCGTCCGGTGGGAGAGGACGCATCCGATCCCGCGCTCCCGGACCGGGTCCGCGACGTCGCCGCCCGGTACGGCCGCGGGGCGCTCCTCCCGTTCCAGCTGGCGGCGGACAAGCGCTGGTTCAGCCCGCCCGACGCCGAGGGCTTCGTCGCCTACGGCCGGGACGGCCGAGTGGCGGTCGCCGTCGGTGACCCCGTGGGGAGCGACACCTGGCGCTGGCACGTCTTCGCGGAGTTCGTCGATGCCTGCCGCCGCCACGACTGGGTGCCGGTGGTCTACCAGGCCGCGGAGGAGAGCCTCGCGGAGCTGCAGCGCCTCGGGTTCCAGGCCTCGCCGATCGGGAGGGAGGCGATCGTGGACCTCGCGGCGTTCGGCCTCTCCGGTTCACAGCGGGCGAACCTGCGTCACACGATCACCCGGGCGCGCCGCGGCGGCGTCAGCGTCGCGTGGTACCCGGACGGACTGGGCAGCGACGCAGACCGGCTGGGGCCGGCGCTCGTCGCGGTGGACGCGGCATGGCGGGCGGAGACGGGCCCCACCCAGATGGGCTTCACCATCAGCCGGTTCTCGCTCGAGGCTCTGCGCCGCATGCCCGTCGCGGTCGCGCTGGGGGCGGACGGCGGACCGACGGCGTTCGTCACCTTCCGCCCCACCGGTGCCGACCGCGGCTACGTGCTGGACCTGATCCGGCGTGCGCCGGGCGGCGTGCCGGGGGCGGTCGAGTACTGCCTGGCCCAGGCGGCGGAGCGGTTCCGGGACGCGGGCGCCGTGTCGCTCTCGCTCGGCCTGGCGCCCCTGAGCGGGCTCGACCCGGCCGGTCTTCGCGTCGAGGAGCGCGCGCTGGCCGCCGTCGCCCGGCTGGTGCGCCCCTTCTACGACGTGGAGGGGCTCGCCTTCTTCAAGAACAAGTTCGCCCCGCGCTGGGAGACCCGGTACGTGGCAGTGCCGTCACGCGTCCACCTGGTGGGGCTGGCGCTCGCCCTGGCGCGGCTCCACGTCGGGAGCCTCCACCGCGCGGCCGCGCGGACGGCCGCCGACCTGGCACGCACGCAGGTGGCGTGGGCTTCCCGCCGGCGTCACGCCGCAGGCTGACGCGGCACCTGGCGCGGCACGCGGCGCTCTGACGCGGCGCCCGCCGCGCTGACGCGGGCGTCGGCGCGGGTCAGCGCGTCGGGGTGAGCGTATGGACGGCCGGCAGGCCGAGCACTTCTCTCGCGTGCGCCTGGTCGTCCACCGTGAAGGCCATCTCGAGCATCGACCCCCGGCGGCCCACGACCAGGATCCCGGTGATGTTCACGCCGGCACCCGAGAGCCGCTCGGTGAGCTCGGCGATCGCGCCGGGGCGATCCTCCACCTCCACGTGCAGCGCGTCGCCCTCGACGAACGGAATCCCCATGCTGTGCAGCACGTCGCGGGTCATCTCCGCGTCGTCGGTGGTCAGCATGGCGCACATGTGGGTGCCGGCGCTGCTCCCCGCGATGGCCTGGATGTTGATCCCCCGCATCGCCAGCGCACGCGTCACGTGGGCGAGCTCCCCGGGGCGGTTCTCCAGCTGGATCACGAACGGCTGGCCCATCGTCCTCGCCTCCTGTGCTGCCCGGTCCCGCGCGCAGCCCGGCCGGGAACCATCCGCTGCGTCATGCCGCCGGCGGGCCGACGACGGCGACGGCCGCCCCGGTCGCCTCGTCCGAGAGGGCCGTTTCGACGGCCGCGATGACCACTCCATCTCCGGCGAGGACCGCCAGGTCCACGCTGGCGCACGCCGGGCAGATGGGGAAGGCGTCGTCCGTCTCGCTCACCTGCCCGCAGGCCCGGCACCGGATGGTCCCCGGAACGAGCCGCACGTCCAGGCTTGATCCGGCCGCGAGCGTGCCCGGCGTCAGCAGGTCCCAGTAGAAGCGGATGGACGGCTCCGTCACGCCTGCCAGGGCGCCGAGCTCGAGCCGGACGGCGCGCACCCGGCGGCCGTCCGCCGGGTCGGCCTGCTCCAGCGCCGCGTCGAGGATGCGCTGGGTGGCGATCAGTTCGTGCACGATCCGGTTCCTCCTGCATCCACCGGCGCCTCGTCATCGGCCAGCATCTCGAGCACCGCCGTTGTCGCGACCGGGATGGCTGCCTCGACGGCCGGCGTCAGCCGGTCGCCCACCTCGATCCCGAGCTCCGCTTCCACGGTGACCACCCACGGCGTCTCCGGCAGCGGGGCGCCGAGGGAGCGTCCCAGCGTCAGCGCGGCGGCGAGGGAGCTGTCGTGCGCGGACGCCAGGCGATCCAGGCCAACGACGGGCAGGTCGTCCAGCCGCAGTCGACGAACCGTCCCCGGCGGCGCCGTCCCGGTCTCCACCGCGTCCACGATGATCGCCCTCCGGTAGCCGATCAGGCGCTCCATCAGGCGCAGCCCACCCACCGAGAGCCGGTCGACCTCGACGCGCCGCGGGGTCCCGTGCGGATCTCCGCCCGGCCCCCCGCCTGCGATCCGCGCCTCGAGCTCCTCCGCGATCCGCCAGCCCACCCCGTCATCGCCCAGGATCGGGTTTCCGAGCCCCAGCACGAGCGTGGTGTCGTCGCCGGGTGCCGCGCGCATGCCCGTCTCCGCCGGACGGTCAGCAGTACTGCCGCAGGACATCGACGATCCCGCCGTCCGCGTCGTGGATCGTCACCTCCAGCGGCATCTGCCCCGGCAGGGAGTGCGTGGCGCACCCGAAGCACGGGTCGTACGAACGGAAGGCCATCTCCACGCGGTTCAGGAGCCCGTCGGTGACCACGGTCCCGGCGTGGATGAAGCTCTGGGCGGCGCGGCGCACGGACATGGAGATGGGGGCGTAGTTGTTGGTGGTCCCCACCACCATGTTCACGCGGGTGATGAGGCCCCGCTCGTCTGTCCAGTAGTGGTGGGTGAGCGTCCCGCGCGGTGCCTCGACTGTCCCGACCCCCTCCGTCGGCGTCCCGGTCGGGACGGCGCGCACGTCATCGGACGTGATCTCCGGGTCCGTGGCGAGCTCCACCAGCCGCTCGGCCGCGTAGAGCAGCTCCACCAGGCGCGCCCAGTGCGTGGCCAGGCGGTTGTGCACCATGCCGTGTCGCCCCCCGGCCGACGGTTCCGGCGCGAGGGTGGCGAAGAAGCGCTCGAACTCCGCCTGCGCCAGCGGCGTGGCCATGCCGTCCGCCACGTTGAGGCGGGACAGCGGGGAGGCGACGTAGACGCCGGAGTCCTTGCCGTCCACGAAGCCCTTCCAGCCCACCCGCTTCAGGTACGGGAACTTCAGGTAGGTCCAGGGCTCGACGCGCTCGGCGATCCAGTCGGTGTACTCCGCCGGGGCGTACGTCCCGAGTGGCTCGCCGTCGGGCGCCACCACGCGCACCCGGCCCTCGTAGAAGTTGGGGTGCATCCCCTCGTCCACCAGGCCCATGTAGTAGGTGCGGTCGGTGTAGGCGTCGCCCTCCAGCAGCTCGCGATAGCCCGTGTCCTGCAGCACGATCCGGTCGAAGATGTCCAGGCTGCCGCGGGCGAAGTCCACGGCCCAGTGCCCGATCGCCTCGATCTCGGCGCGTTCCTCCTCGGTGATCCCACTGGTCATGCCGCCGGGCACGGCGGTCGCCGGGTGGACGCCCCGCCCGCCGATGATCTCCACCACGCGGTGGCCCGAGCGCCGCGCCTGGATGACCTTCCCGCCGATCTCCAGGCCGACCTTGCGCACCACGCCGAGGATGCTGCGCTCCGCCACCGGGGCGTCCGGCCCGACGATGAAGTCGGGACCGCCCAGCGCATAGAAGTGGGTGGTGTGGTCGGTGAAGTAGAAGCCGCTGTAGAGCAGCTCGCGCAGCAGCCGTGCCGGGCGGGGCGGCGTGACGTGGTAGACGGCGTCGGCCGCCTTGGCTGCCGCCATGTGGTGCGCCTCGGGGCAGACACCGCAGATCCGGTTGGTGAGGACCGGCATCTCCTCCACGGGCCGCCCCACGCAGAAGCGCTCGAACCCGCGCAACTCGGGGATCTGGAAGTAGGTGTTGGCAACCTCGCCCTGCTCGTCGAGGAAGATCTCGATCCTGCCGTGGCCCTCCAGGCGGGTGATCGGGTCGATGGTGATGCGCTGCATGGTGGGCGTCCTGCTCTCCGTCACGGCTTCCGGTCCTCGGCCCACGCCGCCCTGCCGGCGCGCAGCAGCGACTTCGCCAGGTTGAAGCGGTAGAACTGGCCGGCCGGGTCGGGCAGGCCGTCCAGGACCCGGTCGATCGACGCCGGGTCGCCTGCGTCGATCACCGACGCGAAGGCGGAGAGGAGGCGCGCGCCGAAGTCGACCACGCCCTCCGCCGGTCCGTAGCAGCCGATGCACTGGGCGCCCGCCTTCGGGCACAGCGCGCCGCACCCGTCGCGCGTGGCCGGCCCGTTGCAGGGGATCCCCTGCTCCAGCAGGCAGAGCGCCGGGTCGAGCGCCGCGACCTGCTGGATGCGGGTGAACGACGAGATCTTCTTCGCGTGCCGTTCGCGCGGGCACTCGTCGCACACGGTGGAGTGTCCGGCCCCGATCGTGGAGCCGGCCGGCGGGAGCTCGGCCCGCCCCGCGAACGCCGCCATCGCGAGATCCATCACCGCCGCGATCTGGTGCGGCTCGGGCGGACACCCGGGCACGAAGTAGTCGACCGGCACCACCTGGTCGAGCGTCCGGACCGTGGCGCAGAACTCCGGGAGGTGCAGTTCGCCTTCCGGGACCGTCACCGACGGCAGCGGCCGCAGGTGCTCCGGGTTGTCGGTGGAGACCGACTCGTAGGCCGCGTCGAAGATCTCGGTCCGGCTGGAGAAGTTGGCCAGCCCGGGGATGCAGCCTTCTCCGGCGCAGGAGCCGAAGGCGACGAGCAGGCGCGACTTGCGGCGCAGCAGGCGCGCCATCTCCTCGTTCTCACTGTTGCGGATGCTGCCGCTGAAGAGCGTCAGCGCGATCGACCCGTCCGGCATCGCCTCGACGTCGCGATACTTCGCGTCCATCGCGACCGGCCAGAAGACGACGTCGAACGCGGCGTCGATCTCCAGGATCTTCTCCCCGGTGTTCAGCACGGCGATGTCGCACCCGCCGCACGAGGCGGCCCAGTACATCGCGAAGCGGGGCTTCGCGGCGACAGCTGCGGCGCTCATGCGAGCGGCCCCGCGATCGCGGGCAGCGGGTCGGCGGTCGGCGCGTCCCCCGCGGCGCCCGGCGGCTCCGACGCGTCGGCCGGCTCCGGCAGCTCCAGGTCGACACCATCACCGTCGGGCAGCGCGGCTCCCGCGATCGGCCAGCCCAGCGGACCCAGCGCGCGGACCTGCTCCACGAACGAGGTGACCTCCTGGGCGAAGATGGCGCCCTCGCCCGCGCTGGCCCAGGTCAGCCGCAGCCGTCCTGGCTCCACGCCGAACTGGGCGAGGGTCCGCTCCAGGAGCCGGAAACGCCGCATGGCCTTGTAGTTCTGGTCCACGTAGTGGCAGTCCCCGGGGTGGCAGCCGCTGATCATGACCCCGTCCGCGCCGCTGGCGAACGCCTTGAGCACGAAGGTCGGGTCGAGGCGGCCGGAGCACATCAGGCGGATGAGCCGGATGTTGGGCGGGTACTTCATGCGGGACGTGCCCGCCAGGTCCGCGGCGCGGTAGCTGCACCAGTTGCAGGTGAACCCGATGATGACGGGCTCGAACGGGGCGGCCGCGCCCCCGGTGTCCGCGCTCCCGACCTCCGCGGTCACGACGTGTGCCGTCATGCCGGCACCGCCTCGAGCTCCGCGGGATGCCTGACCCGCTCCATCAGCAGCCCCTCGATCTGGGCCAGGATCTGCTCGTTGCTGAACCCGGTGCCGCTGATGGCACCGGCCGGGCAGGCCGCGACGCAGGTGCCACAGCCCTGGCAGAGCGCCGGGTTGATCTCGGTGACCATGCGGTCCTCGTGGAAGACGATGGCGCTGAACGGGCACAGGTCGTTGCAGATGCGGCAACCGGAGCACATGGAGGGATCGACCGTGGCCCGCACGGGCTCCAGGGCGATCTCCCCCTGCTGGATCCGGCCGAGGACGCGGGCCGAGGCGGCCGCGCCCTGCGCCACGGTGGCGGGAATGTCCTTGGGGCCCTGCACGGTGCCCGCGAGCATGACGCCCTCGGTCATGGTGGCGACCGGGTCGAGCTTGGGGTGCCGCTCGATCATCCACCCCTCGTAGCTGCAGGAGATGCCGAACTTCTTCGCCACCTCCTTCGCGTCCTCCTGGGGCTCGAGTCCGGCGGAGAGGATCACCATGTCCAGCGGGATCCGGCGCTGCCGTCCCGCCAGGGTGTCCTCCACGTGGACGATCAGCTTCCCGTCCTCCTCGGGGGTCCGGGCACCCGGAGAGATCTCGGCCACCTTGCCCCGGATGAAGACGGTCCCCTCCTCCAGCAGGCGCTGGTAGAACTCGTCGTAGCCCTTCGAGGGGGTGCGCATGTCGATGTAGAACTCGTAGACGGTCGCCCCGGTGTGTTCCCTGACCAGGTGGGCGAACTTGAGGCTCTGCATGCAGCAGATGGCCGAGCAGTAGTTGTTGTAGGCGCGGTCGCGGCTGCCGACGCAGTGGACGATCCCGACCGACTTCGGCTCCGTGACGCCGTCGCGCAGGACCACCCGGCCGCCGGTGGGGCCGGCCGCGTTCGACAGACGCTCGAACTCGAGGCTGGTGAACACGTTGGGCAGGCGGCCGTACCCGTACTGCGGGATGCGGCGGGCATCGAAGAGCTTGAAGCCGGTGGCCAGCACGATGTTGCCCACCTCGACGGTGAGGATCTCGTCCTCCTGGTCGAAGCGGATCGACTGCGGCGGGCAGAACTTCTCGCAGGCCTTGCAGGTGCCCTTCAGGTAGTACGTGCAGGTCTCCCGGTCGATCACCGGGTACTTGGGCACCGCCTGGGCGAAGGGGACGTAGATCGCCTTGCGGTAGCCGAGCCCGGCCTCGAAGCGCGTGTCGATCACGTTGACCGGGCACTTCTCCCAGCAGACGCCGCAGCCGGTGCAGGTCTCCTCGTCCACCTGGCGCGCGCGGCGGCGGATGGTGACCGTGAAGTTGCCGACGTACCCGGAGACGCTCTCCACCTCGCTGTAGGTGAGCAGCGTGATGTTGGGATTCGAGCCCGCCTCGACCATCCGCGGGGTGAGGATGCAGGCGGAGCAGTCCAGCGTGGGGAAGGTCTTGTCGAACTGGGCCATGTGCCCGCCCAGCGACGGCTCGCGCTCGACCAGGTAGACGGGGTAGCCCGCGTTCGCCAGCTCCAGCGCAGCGGAGATCCCGCCGATCCCGCCGCCGACCACCAGGGTCGCCGGGTGGATGGGAACCCGGAGGGGGCGCAGCTCCTCGTGGTGCCGGACCCGCTCCACGCCGCCCGCCACGATGGCACGGGCCTTCTCCGTGGCAGCCGCGCGGTCCGTGTGGACCCAGGAGTCCTGCTCTCGCACGGAGACGAGCTCGCAGAGGTAGGGATTCAGGCCGGCGTTCTCGCACGCGGTGCGGAACGTCCGCTCGTGGAGGTGCGGCGAGCAGGCGGCCACGACCACGCGGTTGACGCCCTGCTCCCGGATGTCCTGCTCGATGAGCTCCTGCCCCAGG
>JAJYGO010000013.1:0-5955 GCA_021785115.1 Chloroflexota bacterium
CCTGCAGCGGCTCTCCTCCGGCGGACACCGTCAGCAGCAGCGACTCGATCTCCTCGGCCGCCTCCAGCCGTTCCCGCGGAGGATCGGCCCCCAACAGCACCCCTGAGTCGTCCGCCTCGAGCAGCGCCTGAAGCAACCGGACGGCTTTCCACGGAGAGGCGGGGTCGGCCGTGCACCTGACCAGCGACGTCCCGGGGGGCATGATCGCCGCGGTGCCAGGGGTGGGCGCGGCCGGCACCACTCGGTCCACCGTCCCGCCGCCGACGGCACCCGCGACACCGCGACCCGCGCCCCCGTCCAGCGCGGCGCCGCGGTCGAACGCCGACGCAAGCTGCCGTCCGAGCGTGTCCGCCATCGGCTCCGCTTCGTCGGTCAGCGTCTCCCCCACGCCGACCTCGGCGACGAGCACCCGCAGCACGTCGACCGCCGCGAGGAGCGTGCTCATGAACGACTGAAGACCGTCGAGACGCCCGTCCCGGACCGCACCGAGGACGCTCTCCGCGGCGTGCGTGAGTCCCGCCATCCGCGCGTGCCGGATCGTGGCGGCCGAGCCCTTCAGGGTGTGGGCCGCACGGAAGACCTCGTTGATGAGGTCGGCCCGCGGCTCTCCCTGTTCGAGCTCCAGCAAACCCTGCTCGAGTCGCTCGATCTGCTCGAGCGACTCGTCCACGAACAGGCGCTCATCGCCCGGCTGCAGGTCCAGGTCCAGTCGCACCGATGCCTCACCTTCCACACCCTCGGGCTCGCCGGGGACGCGCATGCCCATTCAGGCATCGGCCGCAGGCACCGCCCGCTGAAGCTGTCAGGGGCGCGGATGCCGGACGGCGCCCCGCGCGTGCGGCCCCCCTCGGGTTTCCGGGGCGCCCACGTCGGGGTCAGTCAGGTCGGTCGAGGACGCCTTCCCGGAGCGCGATCACGGCGGCCTGGGTCCGGTCCGCCGCGTGCAGCTTCCAGATCACGTTCTGCACGTGCTTCTTCGCCGTGTCCTCGGCGATCCGCAGCCTGGCACCGATCTCCTTGTTCGTCAGACCCTCCGCGACGAGGGCGAGCACGTCGAGCTCCCGCGGCGTCAGCGAGTACGCCTCGGCCGCGCCCATCATCGGCAGGTCCCCGCGCGCCGACGCCGTCAGCGCCTCGCGGAGCAGCTCGGGGTCCACCGCGAGATGCCCGTCGCGCACCCTGGCGATCGTGTCGAGGACCTCCGCGCTCGAGGCGTCCTTGAGCAGGTAGCCTGCCGCGCCGTTGCGGATGGCTTCGACCAGGTACCCGTGGTCGTCGTACAGCGTGACGACGATCACGGCAGCCTCCGGGAGCAGCATCCGGATCCGCGGCAGGCACGTCAGGCCATCCTCGCCGGGCATGCGCACGTCGAGCAGCACGATGTCAGGCCGGAGCGCACGAGCCTGCTCGAGCGCGGAGGGACAGTCGGATGCGTGACCGACCACCGCCACCCAGTCGGCCGTCGCGAGCATCGACTCGAACCCCCGTCGTGCGAGCTCGTGATCATCCACGAGCAGGACGCGGACATCCTGCGGGATCACCCTCCACCTCCTCTTGGGATCACCGGGACCGCGCCCGGGTTCCCGCCGTCGTTCCCCCCGGGAGCATCGGAGCCCGCGCGGATCGCAGCGACCCTGTCGCGCTGGAACGGGATCGAGATCCGGACGCGGGTGCCGGCATGCGCGCGGCTTCGGACGGTCGCGCTGCCCCCCAGCCAACGGGCCTGCCGCGAGATCCCGAGCAGCCCGAGGTGGCCCTCGCGCGCCCGGCGCTCCGCCAAGGCGGCGTCGAACCCGCGCCCGTCGTCGGCGATCTCCACCACGCAGCGCGACCCGAGGACGCCGAAGCGGATCGTGACCGTGCGTGCACCGGCGTGGCGGACGGCGTTTGTGACGGCCTCCGCCGTGATGCCATAGAGAGCCCGCTCCACCCACCCGTCGAGCCTTGGCATGGCGCCCTCGTACCGCACCTCGGGCACCCCTTCGCTGGCGGTTCCCTGTGCCGCCGACGTGTCTCCCTCGTCCCCCCGCTCCCGTAGCCCGGCGCGCCGCTCCGCGAGAAGCGCATGCACGCGCATCTCCAGCGCCGCGCGCAGCCCCAACTCCTCGAGCCCGGGCGGCGTCAGCCCGCGGACCAGTGCGCGCGTCTCCGCCACCGCCTCGGAGAGCCGCCGGGAGGCGAGATCGAGCTGTTCGCGGAGGCGCGGCTCCGGTGGCGCGTATGCCGTCGCGGCCTCCAGGTGGCGAAAGGCACCCACCAACGTCTGCGCGGCGGTGTCGTGCAGACGGTGGGCGAGTTCGGCGCGAGCGATCTCCAGTTCACGCGTCGCGTCCCGCGCGAGCAGGTCGATCCTCCGCTGCTGCCGTTCCAGGTCGCGCAGCTGCTGGAGCGAGGCCAGGTACAGCTCGTGGTATTCGTCACCGGTCACGAGCATCTGTGCGAGCGCAGCGCTCGTCGAACGCCGCCGGGCCGCCGCCATCTCGCGGGTGAGGACCCGCCACCGCGTGAGCGACTCGGGGTGGCGGAGACTCCGCGCTGCCGCCCTGACCGCTGCGGCGGAGGGATCGGGGACGGCCCGAGCCGCGCGCCGCAGGATCGCAGCTGACACGCGGACCGTGCGAGAGATCGCAGCAGCCTCCGCGGGAGCAGGCCGGCCGATCCGGAGCACGGCGACCTGGCGGCGCGATCCCATCGGTGCCGGGAACGCCAGCAGCCCGACGCCGGCCCGGCAGCGGTCGTGGGCCGGCCTCCCCGATGACAGGACCGACCTGACGACGGTCGTCGGGCACTCGCGACAGAAGGCGAGGCCGATGTCGTTGGTGCAGACGCTGGCGCAGAAGGGGTCGGCGTCCTCCCACCCCGCGACCAACAGCACCTTCGCGCGGTCACCTGGTTCGCGCGACCCGACCTCCCAGAGCTCCGCGGCCGAAAGCAGGTCCAGGTTGTCATCGGGCATTGCCGGAGTGTATCTGCCCCCGGACGGGCCAGATCGTTCGTCCTGCCACCCCAGTACGATCTGCGGCCGCTCTCTGGGGTCCTCACCGATATCGGCGAGGCACCCTCGCGCCGATGCTGACGCGAGTCGCGTTCCTCGAAGCGAGGGCAGGGATGGGCATCTTCGACACGCTCCGGATCGCCGCGTCGGGCCTCACGGCCCAGCGCCTGCGCATGGACGTGGCGTCAAGCAACATCGCGAACGCGGACACGACCGCGAGCCCCGGGGGCGGTCCCTACCGGCCGGAGGCCGTCGTGTTCACGCCGTTCGAGCTCGGCGGCGAGCCGGGCGCACAGGGTGTGTCGGCGGCTGCAATCGTGCAACCGGGAGCCGGCAGCCGCGAGGTCTATGACCCGTCCAACCCGGCCGCGGACGCGCAGGGCATGGTGACGTACCCCGACGTGGACGTCGCCGCGCAGATGGCCGACCTGATCGGCGCCTCCCGGTCGTTTCAGCTCGACGCGACCGTCGCGAGCGCAGCGAAGCAGTCGGGGCTCGATGCCCTCGACATCGGACGATAGCGGCGATGGGCGGGATCTCGACGATCGGCGGGCTCGGGGCGATCGGAACGACGGCCCAGGTTGCTGCAGGCGGCGTAGCCGCCGGGGTCGCGCCGGCCGGGCCGGCGACGGCGGGCGCGGGCGTCGACGCGGCTGCGGACGCCGGCGGTTCGGGGCAATCGTTCGCGGACTCGCTCGGGCAGGCGTTCTCCGAACTGAACGGGCAGCTCACCGCATCCGATCAGGCGATGGCCAGCTTCGCGGCCGGGACGTCTTCGGCCGACCTTGGCTCGCTCATGCTCCAGATGCAGGAGGCCTCGCTCAGCCTCAGCCTCGGCGTGAAGGTGCGCGACGGACTGCTCGACGCCTACCGCCAGGTCATGCAGCTGCAGGTGTAGTCACTCGTGGCCGAGGTTGGCGGACAGCTCCGCGCCCTGCTCGGGCAGCTCTCTCTCCAGCAGCGCCTGTGGATCGCCGGCGGCGCCCTGGGGTCGATCATCCTGCTCGCCGCATTCGTCATGGTCGCGGGTCAGCCGGACTACGAGCCCGCGTTCACGCGGCTCTCCCCGACGACGGCGGGCACGATCAGCGACGCCCTGCGCACTGCCAAGATCCCGTTCCAGGTAACGGACGCGGGTGCAACGATCCTCGTCCCCGCGTCCCAGCTCTCGGCGGCCCGCGTGGCGGCGGGGACGGCCGGATCGGGGGGCAGCGACAGCCAGGGCTTCAGCCTGTTCGACAGCAGCGGGCTCGGCACGTCCGAGTTCGACCAGCAGGTGACGTACCAGCGCGCGCTGCAGGGGGAGCTGACGCAGACGATCGAGGCGATGGACGGCGTCGACACGGCGCGCGTGGCGATCGTGCCGGCCCAGCAGGGATTGCTCCAGAGCCAGGACCAGCCCGCGAGCGCGTCCGTCATGGTACAGATGCGGAACGGGGGACCGCCGAGCGCCGCGATGGTCCAGGGGATCGTCACCACGGTCGCGGGTGCCGTTTCCGGGCTCACTCCGGACAACGTCACGGTCGTGGACGAGTCGGGGCACGTCCTCGCGGGGCCGAAGGACGCCGTGGCAGGCGACGCGATGAGCGCGCAGGCGCAAATCGAGAGCGAGACGGAAGCGAAGGTCGAGCAACTGCTCGACCAGGCCCTCGGACCCGGACACGCGGCCGTCTCGGTGGCGGCCACGCTGAACTTCGACCAGGTGCAGCAGGACGTCACGAACTACACCCCCGTCACGACCGGGCAGTGGACGCCCGTGAGCGTCCAGCGGAGCACCGAGACGTACGGTGGCAGCGGCTCCGGCGCCGCGGGCGGCATTCCCGGCGCGGACTCGAACGTCCCGGGCCTCGTCACCTACCCCGGCGTCCCGTCGCCCTCGCCGACTCCGATCTCGAGCGCATCGCCCGCCCCGTCGGGCGGTGCATCGCCCGCCCCGTCGTCATCTCCCTCCGCGTCGTCGTCCGCCAGTCCGTCGCCGTCGCCGTCGGGGGGCTACCTCAAGACGCAGGAGACGGTCAACTACGACCTGTCACAGACGGTCGAGCACATCGTGAAGCAGCCCGGCTCGATCCAGCGCCTGAGCGTCGCCGTGCTGATCGACCAGGCCGCCGGTTCGGCCGTCCCCATCGACACGTTGAAACAGAGCATCAGCGCGGCGATCGGGGCCGATCCGTCGCGCGGCGACGTGGTGTCCGTGACCCAGGTCCCGTTCGCCAATCCTGCCGCGACCTCGTCCGGGCCGATATCTCCGCAGCTGCTGCAGCAGGCCAGCTCCATCATCCCCTCCGCGCTTGCCGCGCTGATCGGGCTCGCGCTCTTGTTCCTGCTGTGGCGCAACACACGCTCGCTCCGGGCGCGCAGCGAGGAGATCTCGCTGTTGCGGCCCGGCGTCACCGGCGCGAGTGGCGCGTCGGCCCTCGCGCCCGGAGTCGCGGGGATCAGCGAGCTGCCGGCCGGGCCCGCGCTGGCCGAGGGCAGCCCGCACGCGCAGGTGCAGCAGCAGCTCCGCGCGGTCGCCGAGCAGCAGCCCGACGCGCTCGTGAACCTGATGAACTCCTGGCTGCTCGACCAGCAGCAGCAGAGGCGGCGGTGATGGTCGCGGTGGCGGCCGACGATGGTGCACGGCGTGCCGCGGGCCTGCTCATCGCGCTCGGGACGACCAGCGCCGGCCGCCTGCTCGCGCGGATGGCGCCCGACGCGGTCGAGCGGATCGCCGGCGAGCTGCTCCACATGCCGCAGCTCGACTCGGACGTGCGCGACGCCATCCTGGAGGAGGCGTACGCCGGGGTGTTCCGCGAGGTCGGTGTGCTCGCCGGAGGCGAGACGTACGCCCTGCAGGTCTTCGCCGAGGCGTTCGGAGAGGCGCGCGCCCACGATCTCCTGGACAAGGTGCGAGAGGCCCAGCAGTCGCAGCCGTTCGAGTTCCTGCGCGTCGTGGATCCCATCCAGGTCGCGGAGTT
>JAJYGO010000013.1:5965-13393 GCA_021785115.1 Chloroflexota bacterium
CCGATCTGCGGAGTTCCTGTCGACGGAGCATCCGCAGACGATCGCGCTCGTGGTGGCCCATCTCGACGCGCGGCGCGCGGCCGGCATCCTTACGCAGCTCGATGCGGCGATGCAGGTGGAGGTGGCGCAGCGGCTCGCACTGATGGAGCAGACGACGCCGGAGATGATCGCGCTCGTCGAGGATGGGCTCCGACGCCGGCTCTCGTCGCTCGTGACCGAGACAACGGCCGTGGGCGGCGTGAAGCCGCTCGCGCACGTGCTCAACCAAGTCGACCGCACAACGGAGCGCCAGATCCTGGGCGGGCTCGCGGAGCACAGCCCTGATCTGGCCGACGCCGTCCGACGGCTGATGTTCGTCTTCGAGGACGTCGTGAAGCTCGACGACCGGGCCATGCAGAAGGTCGTCCGAAACGTGGACACCAAGGATCTCGCCCTCGCGCTCCGGAACGCGAGCGACGGGGTGCGCCAGAAGTTCATGGGCAACATGTCGCAGCGCGCGGCCGAGATGCTGACGGAAGAGATGTCGCTGACGACCCAGGTGCGCCTGAAGAACGTGGAGGAGGCGCAGCAGCGGATCGTCGACGTGATCAAGCACCTCGAGGAGACCGATGAGATCGTGATCGACCGCGGGGATGGCTCCGATGCCCTCATCTGACCGGATCATCCGGGGCGCATCCCCGGCACAACGCCTGCGAGGTGCGACGGCTCCGTCAGCAGTCGGCGGAGCGTACGGCGTGCACGTCCTCCGCGGGCGAGCGGCGGCTGCCCGAGAGCCCGTCATGCCCCCCGAGGCCCATGAGCCGGAGCCCGAGGCCCGTGCCACGGATGGCGGTCGCGATCTCGACCGCGGTCTCGAAGCGCTCGCGCAGGAGGCCGAAGCGCGCGGCTACGCGGCGGGTCTCGAGCGGGCGACGGCGGAGACGCGCGCGGCCGTCGACGCGGTCGGCGATCTCGCGACGCGGCTGGAGACGCTCGCCCCGCACGAAACGGCGGTCGTCGCGCGCATCGTGGTCGACCTCGCGCTGGCCGTCGCGGCGCGCATCCTCGACCGCGAGGTGGAGGATGCGCCGTCGCTGCTGGTCGGCGTCATCGAGCGGGCACTCCGCAGTGTGAACGGCAGCCCCGAGGCGCGCGTGTACCTGCACCCCGGCGCGGTGGACGCCGTCCGGTCGGCATGGGAATCGGCGTTCGGGCCGGCGTACCTCGGGAAGCGGTGGATCTTCGAGGCGGATCCTGCGCTGCCACCGGGTGGCTGCACGCTCCGGCACGAGCACGGCTTCGTCGAGGCGGGCCTGGATGTCCAGCTCGAGGAGATCCGTGGGACCCTCGAGCGCACGATCCCGCTTCTGGCCCGGCGAGCGACCGAGGAGGGCGCGGCATGAGCCGGCGCGGTGCGAGCGGGTCGGAACTGCGCGAACGACTGACAGCCGCCGTGGGGACCGCACGACGGTACCGCGCGGCAGGGGAGGTCGTACGGGTCGTCGGGACCACGGTGGAGGCGGCCGGGCTCAACGTGCAGGTCGGATCGCTGTGCTGGGTGGAGCGAGAGCCGCAGGGGCAGGTCACGGCTGAGGTGGTCGGCTTCCACGACGGACGGATCACGCTCGTCCCGTTCGGAGAGCTGAGCGGAGTCCGCTCCGGATCGCTCGTCCGGCTCAGGGAGGAGCAGTTCCGGGTGCCGGTCGGTCCGGGGCTGCTCGGGCGGGTCGTGGATGGGTTCGGCCGACCACTGGACGGCCGCGGTCCCGTCGACGCCCGGCACCGGCCGCTCGACGGGCGGCCCCCCCACCCGCTCCAGCGCTCGCGGATCTCGACCGCGCTCTCGACGGGTGTCCGTGCGATCGACGGGCTGAACACGGTGGGAAAGGGCCAGCGGCTGGGCATCTTCGCCGGGTCCGGCGTCGGGAAGTCGACCCTGCTCGCGATGCTCGCGCGGCACTCGGCGGCCGACGTGAACGTCATAGCGCTGATCGGCGAGCGGGGCCGCGAGGTCCAGGAGTTCGTCGAGGAGCAGCTCGGCGACGGGCTCGCACGATCCGTCGTGGTCGTGGCCACGTCCGACCAGTCCGCGCTGCTCCGCCTGAAGGCGGCCTGGGTTGCAACCGCGATCGCCGAATCGTTTCGCGACGACGGCCGCGATGTACTGCTGATGATGGATTCGGTCACCCGGCTCGCCATGGCGCAGCGCGAGATCGGGCTGGGGGCGGGCGAGCCGCCGGCGCTGCGGGGCTATCCGCCGTCGGTCTTCTCGCTGCTGCCGCAGCTCCTCGAGCGGGCCGGCAACTCCGACCGCGGCACGATGACGGGCCTGTACACCGTCCTCGTCGAGGGTGACGACATGAGCGAGCCGATCGCCGATGCCGTCCGGTCGATCCTCGATGGCCACATCGTGCTGTCACGCAACCTCGCGGAGCGGAACCATTACCCCGCGATCGACGTGCTCGCCTCGATCTCGCGCGTCATGCCGGCGGTCGTCTCGGCCCGCCACGGCCGTCTCGCCGGGGCGCTGCGCGCGGCGCTCGCCGAGTACGAAGGCGCGCGTGATCTGATCGAGGTCGGGGCGTACGCGGCGGGCTCGAACCCCGCGATCGACCGCGCGATCGCGCTGCGAGCGCGGATCGAGCGCTTTCTGTGCCAGCCGCAGGACGAGGAGACGAACCTCGACGCGGCTGTCAGCGAGCTCGAGGGGCTGGGCCTCGTGCCGGTGGAGGTCGCGGCGTGAAGCGCGACCGGCTGGCCACGGTCCTCCGTCTGCGCCGGCTCGACGAGCAGGCGGCTCAGGTGCGGCTGCGCGAGGCACTGGTGGCGCTGGCCGAGACCGAACGGGCGCTCGGCCAGTGGGCGGCCACGTTGGCCGACGAAGAGGCGTGGCTGGCGCTGGTGCAGGCAGGTCCGACGACCGGGTCGGCATGCCAGGCGGCATCGGCGGCGGTGGCGCAGGCCCGGACGCGCCGCGATACGGCGGCCCTGGCCGTCGGTGAGGCTGCCGGGCAGATGGCGCTCACCCGGGACGCCCTCGCTGCCGCCACCCGACGTCGCGAGGTCGTCGAGCGGCTGCGCGAACGGCAGCACGCGCTGGCTCGCCGGGCGGAGGAGCGGGCGGAGACGGTCCGCCTGGCCGAGGTCGCGACGGTGCAGCACGTGTTCGGGTCGCGGGAGGCGTGACGTGATGTCTTTCCCGGGGCCCAGGGGACTCTCGACGGTCCTGGCGCGGATCCAGCAGATCGACGCGCTCATCGCCCGGCTCGATCCGGCCTCCCGCCCGCTCATGGGAAGCACCGCGGCCGGGGACGATGGGACTGTCGCCGGGACCGGCGCGGATGGCGCCCCGGCCACGGGCTTCAGCGCCGCGCTCGCCGACGTGCGGTCATCCGCCCAGGTCGGGCAGGCCTCGCCATCGTCGGCCGCAGCCGGCTCCGACATCCGTGTCACGTCCCCGTTGCCCGGCGCCACGCTCACGCAGGCGTTTGGTCCCACCACGTGCACGCTCGAGCCGAGCGCGACCATCGGCGGGGTCACGTACGCTCACTACCACGACGGTCTGGACCTGGCGGCGCCGCTCGGCACGCCGGTTCTGGCGGCCGCCGATGGCCAGGTGATCGAGGCGGGCACCGCGTCGGATGGCGCGGTCGTCGTGGGGATCCGGCACGCGGATGGCAGTGAGACGCGGTACGCGCATCTCCAGGCCGGACTGCCGGTGCGCGTTGGCGAGGCCGTGCATGCCGGCGAGGTCATCGGGCGCGTCGGCATGACGGGGAACACGACCGGGCCACACCTTCACTTCGAGCTCTGGCGCAACGGTGTCGCCGTCGACCCCCAGCCCTGGATCACGGCGGGACGACTGCCGGGCGTGCCCGCGACGGGTACATCGGGCGGCTCGCAGGCCGCTCCGGCCGGGTCATCCCCGGACGCATCGTCGTCGGGCCGCGCCTCGACCGCCACGCTCGCATTGTTCGATCGGGTCGCGGCCTCCATCCCATACGGATCGCAGATCGAGGCGGCGGCCGCGGACGCGAACGTCGACCCGTTCCTGCTCGCATCGCTTGTCCGCGCGGAGTCGGGCTTCGATCCGAATGCCGTGTCATCCGCCGGGGCGGAGGGGCTGACCCAGCTCATGCCGGTCACCGCTCAGTCACTCGGGGTCTCCGACGCGTTCGATCCCGTCGCGAACCTCGAGGCGGGGGCGCGTTACCTGGCCGGCGATCTCGCGTCCTACGGGCGGGTGGACCTCGCGCTCGCCGCCTACGAGTCCGGCCGCGGCGCGGTTGCTGCGGCCGGCGGCGTTCCCGATTCGTTCACGACCCGCTCCTACATCTCCCGGATCCTCTCCACGTGGACCAGCTACCTCCAGGAGGCCCGATGACCGCCCAGCCCATCACAGCCAGCTCCCTGCAGCGCGCACTCCCGCAGACCACGTCGGCCGGTGTGACGACGAGCGAGGCGACATCGTCCGCGGTCACCGGGACGACGGCATTTGCCGCCGAGCTCGTCGCGGCGGACGTCACGTCCTCCGGGTCGGCCGCGTCGGATTCGCAGCCGGCGTCGAGCGGTTCTTCGGCCGGGCTGCAGGATGCGTTCCAGAACTACGGCCCGGGAACCCCGCAGGGCAATGCGCTCGCGAACCCCGACACGCCCTACATCACGGCGAGCCTCGCCACTGGCAACTACGTGAGCTTCACGCCCAACCAGGCGAGCGCGTGGTGGCAGCAATGGTTCGCCAACCCCGTCGACCTCTCCGGCGTCATGCCCGGCTTCCAGCCCGGATCGCTCGTGCTCACGCAGGCCCAGTACGACCAGGCAACGTCGCTGCAGGCGAGCGGCACGCTCCCGAAGGCGCCCGCCGACTACAACCCGCTCGGGCTGCCCGTCGTGGCCGGGTTCGATGCGACGACGCAGCTGGCCCGCCTGGGCTGGCTCGACGTCGACGGCACGCCGACCCCGCCGACGCGAGGGGCGCTGCTCGCCGCATCACAGGCAGCGGCGTCGCTCGAACCGGAGCGGTACCTGCCGAACGGCACGCCGAACCCGACCTTCAACAACCTGATCGAACAGGCGTACGACAGCGCCCTTGAGCGTGCCATGGGGGGCACGCTCTACACGGTCCCAGCCTCCGTCACATCGGCGTCTGCCTCCATGGAAGGGCAGGGTGCATCCTCCGCGTCCATCGCTGCCGCAATCGACCTGACACCTGGGGGCACGGAGAGCGCACCCGCCGCGGCACCGGGTCGGTCCGTCGACGCGCCGTCCCTTCGTGCGGCGGCCGAGAGAATGCAGGCGTACGTCAAGACGCTGCAGGCGCTGCGGCACCCGTCCGCGGCCCAGCTCGCGGCGCTGCGGACGGACCGTGCCTCGCTCGCCCGCGATCTCGCTCGCGTCGCGGCCGCCGAACAGGAGCCGTCATCGTGATCGATCCGACGATGGCGGCGCTGGCGAGCGCGCTCCGGGGCCTCTCCGCCGAGGAGTCGGCGATCGGTGCCAACGTGGCAAACGCCGACACGCCTGGGTACCAGCCCGTGTCGGTCGATTTCCAGCAGGCCCTTCAGGAGCAGCTGTCGGCGCCCGCGTCGGCCCTCCTGTCTCAGGGCGAGACCGGGTCGGCGGCGGCAACCACGGCACCCGACATGTCCGGCGTGGGTGGCGCGCTTGCGCTCAAGCGGACCGACCCACGACACCTCGGTGGGACCGATGCGATGCCGGCGGAGGCGCCGACGGCAACTTCGGCGCAGACCCTGAGGAACGACGGCAACGCCGTCGACGTGGACGCGCAGATGTCCCAACTCGTGGACACCCAGCTGCGCTACGCGGCCGTGGGCCGGTTGCTGACGGGAAAGCTCGGGATGCTGAAGGACGCACTGGGGCAGGCGGGCTGAGATGTCGATGGCGCTGTTCGTACCCACGTCGACTTCCTCACCGCGGGTCGGCCCCGCGGCGGCCGATGCTTCCGAAATGGCCACCGACCCCTCTGCCGCACGGCCCGGCCTCCGGGGCTTCGTTGAGGCGCTCAGGGACGCCGGGGCGAGTGGCTCGCAGAGGGCGGGCGCGGACGGCGAGGGGTCCGACCAGAGCGCTCCCGGTGCGCGCGGGAACGGGTCCCCGATGCCCGTAGTCATGGGCACGGCGAGCCGGGCACACGGCGGCCGCACGCGGAGGACGGGCGGCAGGCCCGGGACGCCTCACACTCCCGACCAGAAGGCGACCGCCGATCCGGGCCTCGCTGCGGCCGCGTCCGCGCTCGTCACGCCCGCTCCCCACAGCACCGACGGCGCCGGTCGACCGTCGACGGCGAGGCCTGGGGATGCCGTCACCGGGATCGAGGTTCTCTACGGTCGCTCGGCCGCTCCCGAGACGGGCAAGGCCGCTGCGACCGCTGCCGCAGTGGAAATCGCCCCGGGTCTGGATGTGCCGACGCGCGCATCGATCTCCGCGACGGCGGGCGTGCCGGTCCCGCCGACGGCGGCCGGCATCTCCGGCGCGGGCCCGACCGCACCACGCGGCGCCTCGGGAGCGGGAGCTCCCGGCGGTGCCACGACCCCCGCACTCGACACCGGGCTCACCGCATTCGACCGGACCGATCCTCATGCTGCTGTCGCCGCATCGGCAGGCGCGACCCCCGTGTCCGCGTCGACGCCGCCGGAACCCGGCAGAACCGCGCGGGCCGTGGGTCGCGCGGCCGCGCCTTCAGAGGCACCCGGAGGCGGGGCCGCGA
The DNA here is from genome assembly GCA_021785115.1 of Chloroflexota bacterium. Next base: position 12,672 of record JAJYGO010000013.1, read on the forward strand.
GGGCCGCTTCGCCGCCGGCTTCGGAGCTGGCCTCCCCGGGCTCGGCCCCCCTGGAACAGGACGTCCATGCCGTCCCCGCCGACGCGGCGGAGAGCGGCATCGCGGCGAACGGCGGCAGGTCCACGTCCGCGGTCGGGAACCGCCGTCCGGCTGCTGCCGTGGGCGATCTCGGCGCCGCGACGGCACCTCACCGCGGGCTCCGGAACCCGGCCGCCACGGCGGGGCCGTCCTCAACGCCGGGTTCCGCCACGCTGCTCGATGGCAGGTCGTCCACCGATCGGGAGCAGGCGCCGGCTCCCCAGGCAGCCGATCGAGCGCCATCGGGGCTCGCCGCGGTGTCCCCGGGACCTTCCGCGATCGCCGACCCAGCACCCGGCGCGACCGCCGATTCGTCCGCGTCCGGCGTGGCGGCCCCGGTCACTGCTCCCACGATGAGCGGCGGCCTGGCTCTCGTGCCTCCGGCCGATGGCGCCTCCCGTCCCGGTCAGTCGCAGGTGGACGCAGGCGGTGCCGCTTCCACGTCCGGTCGGTCCGGCCGCAACCACCACGCCGACCAGGTCCAGCCGGCCGAGGAGCCCCCCGGTTCGGCGAACGCCACGGCGACGGCCGCGCCGTCGCCGTGGGCGACTGTGCACACGGCACAACCGCGTCCGGCGACGCCCGCACCGACTGCATCGGCTCCCGCCGAGGCGTCGCCCGGCCCAGCCGCGGCGGATCCCGCC
>JAJYGO010000435.1 GCA_021785115.1 Chloroflexota bacterium
GCGAGGCCCATCAGCGAGGGGAATGCCCAGCGGCGCAGGCGGGACGGCTCGTGCCGCCTGCCCGTCCGATGCGCCCGGTCGCCGGCGGTGCGGGACCCGGCCGACGCATGCGTGCCGGACGCGGCGCGGGAGGGCCCGGGCGTCCCGGCGGCCGCGGTTCCCGGCGCGCCGGGAAGGTCCGCGTCCCGGGTCGCCTCGAGTGCGGGAGAAGGGCGCTGCTGGGATCCAGCGGCGGCTCGAATGCGGTCGGAACTCCGGCCCCGAGATCGGCGATCGCGACGGGACACGAACGGTGCCTCCGGTTGAGGGTTCGCCGCGGATCGGCCGTGGCGCCGCCGGGATCGTAGCATCTAGTTGCGTACTTGCGCAAGCTACGGACTATCGCGGAGCCGCGCTGCCGGCAGCAGCGGGGCGGGCAGGTGTCGAAACCTGATGCCGACGTTGACCGTTGGCCAACCGTCCGTCGGGTACTGTGCGCGCCATGCTCCACCGACCTCGTTCCACCATGGCGCTCGCCGCCACCCTCACCCCCGTCCTCGTGGCCGGCATGGTCGCCGCCGGCTGCACCGGCGCCGCGACGGCTGCCGGATCGACTGCCGGCACCGGCCAGGCCGCCCTCGCGGGCTCGCCGTCGGCGGGTTCCGCAGCGCCCGCCGGCGCCGCCTCGGCCCCGTCCGCCTCCGCCCAGCCACTCGCGGCCGGCTCACCCTCGCCGTCGCCGTCCGCCTCGACCACCGCGACCGCCGGACCGCTCGGCGGGGACCTGCTCATCGCGGACCGGGGCAACGACCGGCTGCTCATCGTCACCCCGGCCAGGAAGATCGTCTGGTCCATGACCATCGATCCCGGGGGACCCCGGGGTTCGCAGTCGTGGGGACCCGACGACGCGTTCTTCACGCCGGACGGGACGCACATCATCATCAACCAGGAGAACGCCGACACCGTCTCGGTGATCGACATCGCGACCCGGAAGATCGTCTGGACCTACGGCCATACCGGCCATCCCGGGAGCGCCCCCGGGTACCTGAATGGACCCGACGACGCGTACATGCTGCCCGACGGCAACGTCACGGTGGCCGACATCAAGAACCAGCGGATCCTGGTCATCTCGCCGTCGAAGACGATCGTCCACCAGTACGGGCTGACGGACACCCGGCGCCACGACCCGCCCGTCGCCTACGCCGCGCCCAACGGGGACGTGCCGCTCGCGGACGGCGGCATGCTGGTCACCGAGATCGGAGGCAGCTGGGTCGACCGCCTCGACGCGTCCGGCCGCCTGGTCTGGGCCGTGCACCTGCGCGACATCGCCTATCCGTCGGACGCGCAGCTGCTGCCCGACGGGAACGTGCTGGTGGTGGACTACTCCACGCCGGGCCAGATCGAGGAGGTCACTCCGACCGGCCGGGTGCTCTGGCGCTACGACGTCCGGGGCGGGCCCGGGATGCTCTCCAACCCGTCCCTGGCCGTGCGGCTGGCGAACGGCAACATCGCGGTCACCAACGATTTCGGCCAGACCATCGACGTGATCAACCCGGCCACGAAGCGGATCGTCTGGCAGTACGGCCATCTCGGGGTGGCGGGCACGGGCAGCGACTACCTGTACAACCCGGACGGCATGGACCCGGTGCCGGCGACGACCGCCGCCCTGCTCGCCTCGCTCCACTGACGATCGGCCGGCGGCACGCCGGGGGTCAGCCCGATCCGGGCCCGCCCTCCGCGGGCTGCCGCGATGCCGACTCGCCGGGGCCCGCGAACGCGCGCGGCCAGCTGACCGACAGGCTCGCGCCGCCGCTGGCCGACGACCCGATCCTCCAGCGCCCGCCGGTCGCCCGCACGATGGCGTCGGCGATCGCCAGGCCCAGCCCGGAACCGCCCGGCGCGTCGGTGGCGCGGTGGAAGCGATCGAAGATGCGACTGCGCTCCTCCGGTGGGATCCCGGGCCCCGAGTCGTCGACCGTGACCCGGATGCGGGATCCGTCGTGCGCGACGGAGAGGTCCACCGAGCCGCCCTCGGGCGAGTAGCGGCAGGCGTTGTCCAGCAGCACGCCCAGCAGGCGGTCGAGCCAGTCGGGCGGGACGGCCACCACGCTGCTCCCGGGTTCGGCGTGCACCCGCAGTGCGAGATGTCGTGACTCGGCCACCACCGCGAAGCGGTCGGCCGTCTGCGCCGCCATCACGCCGAGGTCCACCGGCTCGGCGTCGGGGTGTGCCTGCGCGGCGTCGAACCGTGCCAGCCAGAGCATGTCGTCCACCAGCCGTCGGATCCGCTTGCTCTCACGGTCCACGCGCTCGAAGGCGGTGCGATACCACGCCGCGCTCCGCTCCGCGGACAGGGCCAGGCTCGTCTGCGCCTCGATGACGGAGAGCGGCGTGCGCAGTTCGTGGGAGGCGTCGGCGGTGAACTCGAGCTGGCGCTGCCTGGCGCGCTCGATCGGGGCGGCCACGCGGCGCCCGATCACGACCGCTCCCAGGAAGACGAGGACGAGCAGCACCGGGCCGATGAGCGCCTCGGCCACGATCACCGTCGACTGCGCCTGCGAGACCGACTCCATGGTCTGTCCCACCACCACGTACTGGGCGCCGGTCTGGGTGCCGTCGATCCGCACCTGGGCCTGGTTGACGGTGATGGTGGTGGGCGTCGACACGTCCCGGTAGGCGGCGGGGAGCGTCGCGTTCGCCGTGTTGGAGATGACCTGCCCGTCGGGGTAGACGGTCCAGACGATGACCGGCGGACCGAACGGATGCTCGGGAGGCGGCGCCCCGAAGCCGGTGGACTGCGCCGGCGGGGGCTCGTGCGAGAGCCGGTCGAGCGTCTGGGCGAGGTGGTCGTCGACCTGTGCGGTGAGCGAGCGGGTGACGATGAGGACCACAGCGGCGGCCACCAGCAGGTAGGCCACCCCCACCACCACCGCGGCCGAGAGGGCCACCCGGATGGAGGTGGAGCGCAGGTCCACCGCGCGATGGGCGGTCACGTCTCCTCCAGGCGGTAGCCGGCGCCGCGCACGGTCACGATGCGCACGCCGGCACCGGGAAGCTTGGCGCGAAGGCGGCTCAGCTGGACGTCGATGGCGTTCGACCCGAGGGGGTCGGTCTCATCCTGCCAGGCGTGCTCGGCGATCGCCCTGCGGTCCACCACCGCCGGCGACCGGCGCATGAGCAGCTCCAGGATGCGGTACTCGGTGGCCGTCAGGCTGAGCGGACGCCCCTCCGTGGTGATCTCGCGGCGGACCGGGTCCAGGGCGAGGGCGCCGCGCTGGACCACCGGCGCGTCCACGCCACGGGGTCGTCGCTGGAGGGCGCGGATGCGCGCGAGCAGTTCCCCGAAGTCGAAGGGCTTTACCAGGTAGTCGTCCGCGCCGGCGTCCAGCCCACGGATGCGGTCCGGCGGCGCGTCCCGGGCGGTCAGCATCAGGAGCGCCGTGGGGCGATCGTGGCGGCGCGCCCAGGCGACGACGTCGATCCCGGGCGCGCCGGGCATCCGCCAGTCGATCACGGCCACGTCGTAGTCGTAGAAGCGGAGCTGCATGATGGCGTCGTCGCCGCGTTCCACGGCGTCCACCTGGTAGCCCTGGTCCTGGAGCCCTTCCACCAGGACGTCGCGGAGGCCCGGGTCGTCCTCGGCGACGAGGATGCGCATCGCCTCAGGTCCCCCGCGGGGACCGTCGATCCGCAGCGCCCGGGCCAGGATCCGTCATCCGACCATTATGGTGGCCCCTGGCCCGGCCACCGGCACTCCCGGGTGTCTGCTGCCCGCCCGGTCCGGCGGGCGACGTGCCGTTCACCCGCCCAGTCTCGGAGGGCGTGCCTTTCGGTTCGGTTACGACGACCGCTCAGCTCGCGGGCCAGCGCTCATCGAACACGAGCTCGGCGCGCGGGAGGCGCGCCTGCCCCGGTGCGGACTTCGGGTGCCGCGCCGCCTCCGTCGGGTGGCCCAGCGCGACGATCGTGCGGACCGTCCGGTCCGCGGGGAGGCCCAGCAGGTCCCGCGCCGCGCCGACGACGTCGTCGCGGACCCAGGTGATGCCGCCGGCGAGTCCGAGCATCGCGGTCGCCACCAGGATCCGCTCGGCGACGCGGCCGTCGTCGTAGGCGTGGGAGATGGCGCGTGCCGGGTCGACCGGGAGGACGACCGCGAGGGCGGCCGTGGCGGTGTGCAGGGCACGCGTCTGCGGCAGGCCCGCCTCGGCCAGCCGTCGCAGGGTGGCTCGGTCGCGGATCACGAGGAAGCGCCAGGGCTGCCGGTTGTTGCTGCTGCCGGACCAGCGGGCGACCTCGGCGAGCGCGTCGATCTCGCCGGCGGAGAGGGGTTCGTCGGTGAACTCGCGCACCTGCCGGGTACGGATCAGCGGGCGGACGCGGTCGAGCGGGGAAGGGACGGGGGAGGGGACGGGGGAGGCCTCGGAGGCAGGCGTGGGATCGCTCATCCCGGCACGCTAGCAGAGGATCGCGGCCGGCGCCGGATCGGCGTCGTGCGCGGCAGCGCCCTGGCCGGCTGCCTCCAGGTGGGCCTCAGGTCGCCAGCAGGCGCGCGAGCCACGCGTGCGCCCGGCCCCCCGGCAGCCGCGTCTCCAGCTCGGCCTCCTCGATCGCCTCCACCCGCCACCCGCCCCGGAACGCGCGTCGCAGGTCGGCCCGGCGCACCCGCTCGGGGCCGTAGCCGAAGGGGTTCCGGTCGCTCCAGCAGAGGACGAAGCACCGTCCTCCCGGGCGGATCACCGCCCGGAGGGACGCGGCGTAGGCGCCCCGGTCGGCCGGCTGGAGCGTGTGGAAGAGCCCCACGTCGAGGACCGTGTCGAAGGTGCGCCCGAGCTCGGCCAGCCGCAGCGCGTCCCATGCCAGGAACTGCGCCGCCCCGGGGTCGATCCCGAGTGCCCGGGCCCGCGCCCGTGCCAGCGCGATCGCCGAGGGCGCGAAGTCGATCCCCAGGACGGGGTGGCCGCGGGCGGCGAGGTAGCAGGCCACCTCGCCGGTGCCGCACCCGGCGTCGAGCACCGAGCCGGCGATCAGCCCCGCCTCCGCGAGGCGCACGACGGCACCCTGGGGGTGGCCCACCTCCCAGGTCGGGGTGCCGCCGTACGCATTCTCGAACGCCTTCGCGGTCGCCTCCCTAGACCGCCTCGGCGAGCGGCTCCACGAACTGGCTGTTGTAGAGCTCGGCGTAGAAGCCCTGGCGTGCCAGCAGCTCCTCGTGCGTGCCCTGCTCCACGATGCGCCCGTGGTTCATCACCAGGATCTCGTCCGCGTCGCGGATCGTCGAGAGACGGTGCGCGATCACGAACGACGTCCGGCCCTTCATCAGGCGCGCCATGGCTCGCTGGACCAGCACCTCGGTGAGCGTGTCCACCGAGCTGGTCGCCTCGTCCAGGATGAGGATCGGCGGGTCGGCAAGGAACGCGCGCGCGATGGTCAGCAGCTGGCGCTGGCCCTGCGACACGTTCGCCGCCTCGTCGTCCACCACGGTGTCGTAGCCGTGCGCCAGGGTCCGCACGAAGTGATCCACGTGGGCGGCGCGCGCCGCCTCCTGGATCTGCTCCTCGGTGGCGTCCGCGCGGCCGTAGGCGATGTTCTCGCGGATGGTGCCGCCGAAGAGCCAGGTGTCCTGCAGGACCATCCCGAAGGTGCTCCGCAGGTTGTCCCGGGAGAGCTCGCGGATGTCGTTGCCGTCCACCGTGATGCGCCCGGACCCCACGTCGTAGAAGCGCATCAGCAGGTTGACGAGGGTGGTCTTGCCGGCGCCCGTGGGCCCCACGATGGCGATCGTCTCGCCCGGCTCCACCACCACGTTGAGGTCCTCGATGAGCGGGGTCTGCGGCTCGTAGCGGAACGAGACGTTCTCGAAGACGACGCGGCCGACCGCCTCGCGCAGCACGCTCGGCTGCTCGGTCTCGGGGACCTCCTCGGCCTCGTCGAGGAGCTGGAAGACACGCTCCGCCGACGCCATGGTCGACTGCAGCACGTTCATGATGCTGGCCACCTGGGTGATCGGCATGGTGAACATGCGCGAGTACTGCATGAACGCCTGCACGTCGCCGAGGGTGATGCTGCCCGACGCCACCTGCATGCCGCCGATCACGGCGATGGCCACGTAGTTCAGGTTGCTGATGAAGTTCATCGTGGGCTGGATGATCCCCGAGATGAACTGCGCCCTGAAGCTGGCCTGGTACAGCTCCTCGTTCTCCTGGGCGAACTGCCGGACGGCGTCCTCCTGGTGCCCGAAGACCTTGACCAGGGTGTGCCCCGTGTGGGTCTCCTCCACGCGGCCGGTGATCGTGCCGGTGCGGTCCCACTGGATCGCGAACTGGGTCTGCGAGCGCCGCGCGATGAACGCGGTCACCACGCCGGCGGTCGGGAGGACCAGCAGGGAGATCACCGCGAGCAGCGGGCTGATCGTCAGCATCATGATCAGCACCCCGATCACCGTGAAGATCGCGGTGAGGACCTGCGTCAGGCTCTGCTGCAGCGTGGTGGAGATGTTGTCGATGTCGTTGGTGACGAGGCTGAGCGTGTCGCCGTGCGGGTGGCTGTCGAAGTAGCGCAGCGGGAGCCGCCCCAGCTTCTCGTCCACCTGGCGCCGCAGCCGGTAGACGGTGCGCTGCGAGACGCCGGCCATGATGTAGTAGGTGGCCCACTGGAAGAGCGAGCTCAGGACGTAGACCACGGCCACCACGGCGAGGATGGCGCCCACGGCGCCGAAGTCGACGCCCACGCCGACGCTCACGTGCATCCCGCTCAGCATGTCGGCGATCTGCCCCTGGCCGTGCGCGCGCAGGAGCTGTTCCACCTGCGACTGCGGCGTGCCCGCGGGGAAGTACTGCCCGAGGTACTTGCCGAGCACGCCCTGGAAGAGCTGGTCGGTGGCGTTGGCGAGGATCCGGGGCGCGGCGACCTGGAAGGCGACGCCGACGATGGCGAAGACGACGACGATCCCGATCCACGCCCGCTCCGGGCGCAGCTCGCCGACCAGCCGGCGCAGGGTGCCCCGGAAGTCGCTGGCCTTGCCGCCACCGCCCATCATCCCGTGGCCGCCGAAGCCGCCACCCATGGGGCCGCGCCGTCCGGGGCCGAAGCCGCCCGCGAGCGGGCCGCGTCCCGGCCCGCCGCCCGGCCGCATCGAGCCGCTCACGCCGCCTCCTCCCGGGTCAGCTGCGAGTACACGATCTCGCGGTACGTCTCACAGGTCTCCATCAGTTCCTCGTGGGTGCCGATCCCCGCGATCGTGCCGCTGTCGAGCACCACGATCTGGTCGGCGTGCATGATCGTGCCCACGCGCTGGGACACGATGAAGACGGTCGCGTCGCGCGTCTCCTCGCGGAGTGCCAGCCGCAGCGCGGAGTCGGTCTTGAAGTCGAGCGCGGAGAAGCTGTCGTCGAAGACGTAGATCCGGGGCCGTTTCACGATGGCCCGCGCGATGGCGAGGCGCTGGCGCTGGCCGCCGGATACGTTCGTCCCGCCCTGGTCGATGGGCGCATCGAGCTGGTCAGGCATCGCCGAGACGAACTCGCGGGCCTGCGCGATGGTGAGCGCGTGCCACAGATCCTCGTCCGTGGCCTGCTCGTTGCCGTAGCGCAGGTTGGTGCCCACCGTGCCGCTGAACAGGTACGCGCGCTGCGGGACCAGCCCCATCAGGTGCCACAGGTCCTCCTGCCGGATGTCGCGCACGTCCACGCCGTCGATCAGGACGCTCCCCGAGGTGGCGTCATAGAAGCGGGGCAGCAGGTTGACGATCGTCGACTTGCCGCTGCCGGTGGCGCCCACGATCGCGGTGGTGGTGCCGGGCCGTGCCACGAACGAGATCTCGCGCAGCACGGCGTCCTCGGCGCCCGGGTAGCGGAACTCGACGTCGCGGAACTCCACCGTGCCGAGGGCCGCCGGCGCGGGAGCCGGCTGCTCGGGGTCGTGGAGGCTGATGGGCGTGTCGAGCACCGCGCTGATCCGCTCGGCCGATGCGGCGGCGCGCGGCACCATGACGAACATGACCGTGGCCATCATCACCGAGAAGAGGATCTGCATGACGTACTGCAGGAACGCCATCAGGTTCCCGATGGGCATGTCGCCGTTGTTGATGCGCAGCCCGCCGAACCACATGATCGCCACGCTGGAGAGGTTCATGATCAGGAACAGCGAGGGGATCATCAGTGCGAAGAGGCGCTGGACGCGCAGGGTCGTGTCGGTCAGGTCGGCGTTGGCGTCGTCGAAGCGCTGCTCCTCGTGGCCGGTCCGCACGAAGGCGCGGATCACGCGCACGCCCTCCAGGTACTCCCGCATGACCCGGTTGATCCGGTCGATCTTGACCTGCATGGCGCGGAAGAGCGGCATCGCGCGGGAGACCAGGCTGCCCAGCACGATGGCCATGAGCGGCACGATGATCACCAGGATGCTGGAGAGCGGCACGTCCTCGCGGAGGGCCATGATCACGCCGCCCACGGCCATGATCGGCGCGAGGATCATGACGGTCAGGGCCATCACGATGACCATCTGGACCTGCTGGACGTCGTTGGTGTTGCGGGTGATCAGGGAGGGTGCACCGAAGATGTTCGTCTCCACCTGCGAGAAGGCGAGCACCTTGCGGAAGACGGCGTCGCGGACGTCACGCCCGAAGGCCATCGCGGTCCGCGACGCGTAGTAGATGGCGATGATCGAGGTGATGCCGAGCAGCAGCGTGACGCCCAGCATCAGGGCGCCCGTGTGCATGATGTAGGTGGTGTCGCCCTTCGCCACGCCGTTGTCGATGATGTCGGCGTAGAGGTTGGGCAGGTAGAGGTTCGCGATGGCCTGCACGGTCAGCAGGGCGACCACGACGAGCAGCGAGCGCCAGTAGGGGCGCAGGTACGTGGTCAGGAGCCTGGTCATGGGTGGACGTCCTCGTGCTCCGCGGCCCGGGCCGCCGGGTCGTCGGGTGTGGCGCCGCAGTCGGACGCCGATTCCTGGTCGTGCATGGGTGCGAGCCGCTGGCGGGCCGCGCGCAGGCCGCGGATCCCGGCGAGCAGGCCGGCGAGCTCGTCGTCGGTGAGTTCGGCGAGCAGGCGCGCGAGATGCTCGCGCCGGCGGGAGGCGAAGACGCGGAAGACGCCGGCCCCCTGCTCGGTCAGGTGGACGGCCACCACGCGCCGGTCGTCGGTCGCGTGGCGCCGCTCGACCAGCCCGCGCCGCTCCATCCGGTCGATGATCCCGGTCGCGCTCGCCACGGAAACGTCCAGTTCGTCGGCCAGGCGGCTCATGGAGAGCGGGCCCTCGGCCTCGATCACGGCCACCACGTTCAGCTGGATCAGGCTGAGGGCGCCGCGGTGCCAGTTCCGGAACATCCCGACGCGATCGCGCGGCGGCCAGCCGGTCAGCTCGTCGAGCAGCTCGTCGCTGATCGGCCGGACAGTCGCGTCGGCTGGGGGCGTGGCCGTGTCAGCGGGCGCCGTGCCCGCATCGGCTGGGCGTGCCGTCGCGCCGGCAGGCGCCGGGCCCGTATCGGCTGGGCGCGTGGCCGCGTCACCAGGCGCCGTGCCCGCATCGGTGGGGCGTGCCGTCGCACCGGCCGATTCTCCGCGTTCGTCGACCGACCCCGTGCTTTGGTTGCCAACGACATTCAATGTCATGCTGAAGGTATAACCGATGTGGCCCAAAGCCGCAAGCGCTGCCGCCGATGGCGACGTCCTGCGGCAATTCGATGGGAGGACCGCCATGGAGCCGCCGGACTTCGACCTCGCGGGCCAGGTCGCGCTCGTCACCGGCGCCGGCCGGGGGATCGGGCGCGACATCGCCCTGACGCTGGCTGCCTGCGGCGCGCACGTGCTGGCCGGGGTGCGCGACCGCGACGCGGCCGATCGGTTCGCGGACGCTCCGGGACCGGGTCACGTCGAGCTCCTGCTGCTCGACGTGCGGGACGTCGAAGGCACGCGGGCGGCCGTCGACGCGGCGGTCTCCCGGCTGGGGCACATCGACATCCTGGTCAACAACGCCGGCCTCGGCGCGAACCATGACGCGCTGGCGGTCACGGAGGCCGACTGGGACGAGATGATGGCGGTCAACCTGCGCGGCCTCTTCTTCACGACCCAGGCGGTGGCCCGCCACATGGTCGAGCGCGGCTACGGGCGCATCGTGAACATCGGGTCGCAGGCCGGTCTCGTCGGGATACGGCGCCACGCCGTCTACTCCGCGAGCAAGGGCGGGGTCCATGCGCTCACGCGGGTGCTCGCGCTCGAGTGGTCGGCATCGGGCGTGACGGTCAACGCCATCGCGCCGACGTGGATCTACACGCCGGGCACGGCCGAACGGCTCGACGATCCGGCCTTCCTTGCCGACGTGCTCTCCCGCATCCCGCTCGGCCGGGTGGGCACCACCGCCGACGTGGCGGCCGCCGTGGTCTACCTGGCCTCACGGGCCGCGGGACTCGTCACCGGGGCGGTCCTCCCGCTGGACGGGGGCTGGACCGCGCAGTAGTGGCCGGTTTCGGGAGCCCCGATGTCGGGGCCAGGACATTGCCAAGCCCCAGGCCCTCCTCCGCCTCTCTCGTGTCCCGGCGCGGCGAAGCGCTCCGCCCCGGGCGATCCCCCCGGCCCCGGCTCTCGTGCCTGCCTCCGTCTACCCTGCGACCGGCACCGACGTGCGGCCCGCGGAGCGCTCGAGGACCCAGTAGAGGACGCCGGCCACGACGAACCCGACGACGTACGTGACGTCGGCACCGCCGAGCGCATTCGCCATCGGGCCCACGTACAGCGTCTGGTTGAAGAACGGGATCGAGGCCACGAAGCCCACCACGAGCGCCACGAGCCCGTTGCGCCCCGAGGGGAGCCGGGCGAAATCGGCCACCCGGTGCATGTCGAACCGGCCCCCGCGGAGCCGCCAGTCGACCAGGACGATCGCCGCCCAGGGGCCGATCCAGTAGGTGATCAGCAGCAGGTAGTTCTCGAACGTCGACTGGAAGTTGCCGTAGTAGAGGTAGAGCGTGGCGCCGAAGCTCAGCACACCCACCACGGCTGCCGAGAGCGGACGCCAGATCCGGACGCCGGCCGCCAGCAGCGAGAGCGATCCCGTGTAGTCGTTCATCGCGTTCACGGCGACGGTGCCGAAGAAGATCGCGACCATGGCCAGCGCACCGACGATCCCGCCGCCCACGATCTGGTTGATCTGGTGCGTCGCGTCGGCCGTCGAGTTGCCCAGCGCGTTGGAGACCGCGAGGCCGAGCGCCTCGAGCCAGGTGGCCGAGATCCCCAGCCCCAGGAAGGTCCAGCCGAAGATTCGCGAGGCTGGCGCGTCGGACGGCAGGTAGCGCGTGTAGTCGGAGGCATAGAGCGCCCAGGCGAAGTTGAAGCTGCCGGCGATGGTGGTCATCAGCACGAACGTGCCGAGGGACGCGCCGGAGCCGTTGGCGAGGGCGAAGTCCATCTTCGGCGCCGCCGCCACGGTGACCACGGCGAAGAGGAGGAAGAGCCCGAGGGCCGCCCACTTCTCGAACGTGTGGATCGCCTCGTAGCCCACGATCGAGAGGAGCGCCTGGCAGATGATGACGACCAGCAGGCTCACCGGGAACGGGATCCGGCCGCCGGTCAGCACGTCGATCGCGTATGCGCCGAAGAACGCGTTGATGGCGTCCCAGGCGATGGTGCTGAGCCAGTTGACCGCGCCCGGGACCACGATCGTCTTGCCGAAGGGGAGCCGCGAGGCTGGGATCTGGGCCATCCCGCTCCGGGGGCCCATGGCCGCCAGGACGCCGACCACGGCGGCCGAGATGACGTTCCCCACGATGATCGCGGCGAGCCCGGCCCACCAGCCCAGGCCGATGAAGCTGGCGGTGGCCAGGGTGCCGATGGCGAACGCCGCCGGGACCAGGTTCGGCGTGAACCAGACGGTGAAGACGCGGGCCAGGGATCCGTACCGTCCCGTCAGCGGGATCGGGTCGATGCCGTGCCCCTCGATGGTCAGGTCACCCTCGCGGGTGGGCATCGTGTCGCGGGCGACCGCAACCGCATCCATGGTGCTCAACCTCCTCGTGTGAAGGTGACCGGCACGTCGGCACCGGCTCGATGGACCGTGCTCCGGGCGGGTTCGGTCTCGGCGACCACCCGGCCCTCCCGGATCACCCAGCGTGCGGCCGGCCGCAGCCGGATCGCCTCCGCCTCGTCCTCGCAGTCGAAGATCGCGAGGTTGGCCGGAGCGCCCTCGCGGACGCCCCAGTCGCCGCGCCCCGACGAGCGCATCGGGTTGGTCGTGACCATCTCCCAGGCGCGGAACAGCTCCCCGCGCCCGGTCATCTGCGCCACGTGCACCAGCATCGAGAGGGCATCGAGCATGGAGCCCCGGCCGAGCGGGTACCACGGGTCCATGATCGAGTCGTGCCCGCACGCCACGTTGATGCCCGCGGCGTCGAGCTCCTTCACGCGGGTCATGCCGCGGCGCTTGGGGTACGTGTCGAAGCGGCCCTGCAGGACGATGTTGTCGAGCGGGTTGGCCACGATCGTCACCCCCGCCCGGCGCAGGATCTGGATCAGCTTGAAGGCATACGCGTCGTTGTAGGAGCCCATGGCGGTCGTGTGCCCCGCCACCACGCGCCCCTGCATCCCCTCGCGCATCGTGCGCGCGGCGACGTGCTCCAGGAAGCGCGACTCCGGGTCGTCGGTCTCGTCGCAGTGCAGGTCGATCGGCTTCCCGGTCTCGCGCGCGAGGTCGAAGATGAACTGCACCTCGGCGATGCCGTCCTCGCGGGTCCACTCGTAATGCGGGATCCCGCCGATCACGTCGCAGCCCAGGCGCATCGCCTCGCGCATCAGCGCCTCGCCATCGGGGAACGAGAGGATCCCGTCCTGCGGGAACGCGATCAGCTGCAGCTCGACGACGTCGCGGAGCTCTTCGCGCAGCTCGATGAGCGCACGCAGGGCGACCAGGTTCGGGTCGCAGACGTCCACGTGGGAGCGGATCAGGCCGGTCCCCTGGGCCACCTCCCAGAGGACCGCCTCGCGGGCGCGCCGCTTGACGTCCTCGTGGGTGAGGGTCCGCTTGCGCTCGGCCCAGGTCAGGATCCCCTCGATCAGGGTGCCGGACTGGTTGTACCTCGGCTCGCCGACGGTGAGGACGGCGTCGAGGTGGACGTGGGGATCGACCAGCGGCGGGCTGACGAGACGGCCGTCGGCGTGGAGCTCGAGCGCGCCGTCGGCCGGGATGGCGCCGGCGGGGGCGATGCGGGCGATCGATCCGCCCGCGACCCCGATGTCGACGGGGTCCGGGCGTCGGTCGGAGGTGGGGTGGGGGCGCGCCGCCCGGATGATCAGGTCCATCCGGGGAGATCCAGGTGCGGCCGCGCGCGACAGTGCATGCTCTCCTCCTCGCCGGGCTCACTGGGCCGGTCCATGGGGGTTTCGCGGGGGATCGGGTTTCGCGGGGGGATC
>JAJYGO010000358.1 GCA_021785115.1 Chloroflexota bacterium
TGAACGCCTCGCCGATCTTGACCTCGGCTTCCGAGGCGGAGTACTGGGCCTTGATGACCTCCTTCTGGTTGCGGAACGCCTCGATCTTGGTCGACAAGCGCGCCTCGGCTGCTGTCAGCTTCTCCTGCTGCGCCTGAACGTCCGCCACCTGCTGCTCGAGGGCTGCCTCCTGGCCGGCCAGGAGCTGCTTGCGCTCCAACGCGGCTCGGGCAAGGTCATCGCGGCCAGCTGCCACCGACTGGCGGGCCTGGTCGTCGGCTGTCTTGATGCTCGCCTCGAGCTGGGCAAGCTGCAGCTGGAGGCGCCGCTTGGCCGTCGTCACCTCGATCAGGCCACGCTGCACCTCGCGCAGCATGTCACGCTGCTTCTCGTAGGACAGGTCGAGCGTCTCGCGGGGGTCCTCCGCCGCGCCGACGATGGCGTTGAGCTTGGCCTCCACGATGGTCTTGGTGCGATTGAAGAGTCCCATTGCTTCCCTTTCGTCTGTGGTCAGCAGCAGCCGCCGTTGTGGCGCTGCTCGGGGTGTGCTTGGTTGTCGGCCGACGAGTCGCTTGCCTGCGGTTGGTGGCCGGACGATGTGGACGGCGTGTCGCCCCTCTGACGCTCGGCGTGCGGTTGGGCCGGGTGCCCCGAGGCGCCGGGGGCGCCGTCGAGCGGCATCGCCCACATCGGGTACCAGCGTGCCTGGTCCGGCTCGACCGGGATCTCGCGCCCGACAGCCGATGCGAGTTGTAGCTCGCGCGCGTTGTCCCGCTCTCCGTCGCCCGGGCCGGGCACGAACGGGTAGAACGCAGCACGCTTGAAGCTGTAGAGCAGGAAGGCCGGCCGCCCAGCCGCGTCGCGGAAGCCGAATGCCGCGGCGAGCACCGCGTCGCCGAAGCCCGCGTCGCGCAGTTCAATGCTCACCTGGTAGGCATTGGCGACGAGGTCGGCGAGATCCGGGTCGGCGATCACGACCCATGCATACCCGTAAGGGTCCGCTTGCCTCGTGACAGTCGCGCCCGTCTCGCGGCCCGCCAACTCGAGAAGCCGAGATAGGTCGGCGTCGGCGTCGCGGTACGCCTGCGAGTCGAGGGGCCGGATCACGATCGCGGCCTGCCCGCTCGCCTGTAGTCCGAGTTCGGCGCTTAGGGAAACCGCAGCCGAAGAGAGCGCAATCAGCTGCTCGTCGCGCGACCGGGCGGGACGCGTGCGGCCAAGGAGGGCATCGAGAAGGCTCATCGCGAGAGCTCCGCGGCCTCGAGGCGCCGAAGCTGCTCGAGGCGGGTCTCCAGCGACGGGTGCGTGGCCAGCAGGCCCACGAGCGACTGGCGGCTGAACGCGGGCACGATCAGGAGCGCGGAGCCGGGCTCGACGGTACGCAGGTCGGCGTCCGGGATCCGCCCCATTGCGCCGCTGATCTTGACCAGTGCGGACGCCAACTGGGACGGTGCGCCCGTCACGGCGGCCGAGCCGCGGTCGGCGGCCAACTCGCGGTAGCGCGACAACGCGCGGATCAGGACGAAGCTGATGAGCCATACGCCGAGCGAGACGAGGTAGACGACCACCACGCTCGGCCGACCCTCGCCGTCGCGGTCCTCGCCGCGCCCGAGCCCGAGCCAGAACCCCATCTGGACGATGAACGAGGCGACGGTGGCGAAGACCGCGGCCATGGTCAGAACCGCCGCATCGCGGTGGAGGACATGGCTGAACTCGTGGGCGAGGACCGCGTCGAGCTCGGGGCCGTCAAGCCGGCGCAGGATTCCCGTGGTGACAGCCACGACTGAGTGGGCGGGGTCGCGGCCCGTCGCGAGCGCGTTGGGGACGTCTGAGTCGATGATCGCAACGCGGGGGATCGGGAGGTCGAACTGCACGGCGAGCCGGCTTATTCGGTCAACGAGGTCGGGCGCCTCGGCGCGCGACACCACGCGCGCGCCCATCGCGGCGAGCACGAGGCGGTCCGAGTAGAAGTACTGCGCCAGGGCGAGCCCGGCGACCACCAGGCCGATCAGCACGAAGCTCCCGCCTGCCGCCCATAGGACGGCCACGAGGAGCGCATACACGGCGGCGAGGAGGAGCACGGTGACGCCCATCCTCGCAGTGAGGCCGGCGTCGCCGGAGGGCACGCCGCGGGCGAGACGCTGTCGCCGGTCAGACATGGAGCGGAGGGATTGCGGGAAGGGAGCGCATAGAGGGCAGCCTTGGACCCAACCCTGAGGCCAGCGTGAACGTCACCTGAGACTGGCGGACGTCGGCTGAACGGGGCGAGCGGCAATCGCTTCCACCCGTCTCCCTGTAGCCGCCCAGATTGCCACGGTGGTCCGACGCGAGAGATACAAGCACCACACCCTCCGGCCCGGGTGAGTTCTCAGCCGCGACTCACCGGATCCTCGACTGCCCCTAACAAGTCGTCCTCATGTTGAACGGCAACTCGACGGTGACAGGAGGTTCCGAATGGCCCACGACCACGACCGCACACCTGGCACGCCACTCGAAACGAGCGCCGCCCCCGGAAGGGCCAACGGAGCTCACACGGGGAGCGACCACTCCATCTGGTGGATGGTCGCCTGCTGCGCGCCGATGGTTGTGCTCGTTCTGTTACTCCTTTTCGGGTTCCTGGGAACTCGGTGAGGCGACCCCGGAAGGGGTGAGCCTCCTCCACGTGCATCCCTGGGCGAACACCGGTGACCGGCGGCAGACGGACCACAAGCTCAAGCGTTCAACCGGTGGCGAAGAGGCGATAGACAACGGCGGCAAGAGTCGCGAAGCCGGCGAACAACAACAGATCACGCCGTCGGCCGGGAGCCTGGCCGCCGAATGAACGCGCAAGGGGAAGAACGAGAACAGCGACCGCAGCGTAGAAGAAGTGCATCCCATCGCGCGGCGATGATCCGGCCGCGAGCATCGTGATGCCGCTCACCGAGGCCAGCACGATGATCGCCACGACCGCGGCGTGGAGTCGCTCAGTCGCCAACCCCGCGAATCGTCGCGTGAGGAGCGGCGCGGCTGACCAAGCGAGGCCGACCGCGACCGCGACAGCGACGAGATACGCCAACAGGTGGTGGATGTTGTCCACGCACAGTTCCTCCTCGCGTCGACGGCTGTCCGAGGTGATCGTCGCTTGGGCTCACAGGTAATCTTCAGCGGGCTCCCATTCGGCTCTCACCTCGCACTCATTTCGCAAGCGCGAAACTGGCGGACCTCCGGGATCGATCCGGGTCGGCCGCTCCGCTGTGAACGGGAGAATGGACATGAGTTCAGGCACGGCTATTGAGGACGTGCACGACGGTCGCGCCAGCGGACGGCTCTGGCGGATCTGGGCGGCCGTCGACGAGCGACTCGGCCTGAGCGGCCTCGCGTATCCCGTGCCGAAACACGCGAATGGCATCCCGTACATCCTTGGCGGCATCTCGTTCTTTGGCTTCCTGGTGCTCGCCGCCACCGGCGTGTGGCTGGCGCAGTTCTATCACTCGACGCCGGAAGGGGCCCGCGAGAGCGTCGCGTACATCATGAACGTCGCCCCGCTCGGCGACGTCGCCCGGGGCATCCATTTCTGGACTGCCAACCTGGTCATGGCGACCATCCTGCTGCACATGGGCCGCGTGTTTGTGACGGGCTCCTACAAGCGCCCGCGCGAGGTGAACTGGCTGATCGGCCTCGGTCTCCTGTCGATCACCATTGGCCTGATCTTCACGGGTACCGTCCTGAAGTGGGATCAGGAAGGCTTCGAGGCCCTCGGTCACAACGTCGAGATCGGCGAGCTGATCGGAGCCTTCGGGTTCTGGTTCTCGCCAACGTTCACGACCAGCCTGCCGATCGTCGGACGGCTGTACATCGCCCACGTGGTCATCCTGCCCGCGCTCGGCACGTTCCTCCTCATCGCCCACTTCCTGCTCGTCAAGCGTCACGGGATCTCGTCGCGGCCCTCCGATTTCGATGCGGCGGTCGACGGAGGCCCGGCGGCCTCGAAGGGCGGCTCGACGTTCGCCGCACACCTGGTCAGGATGGTCGGCTTCGGGCTTGTCAT
Source organism: Chloroflexota bacterium (assembly GCA_021785115.1). The sequence continues at coordinate 4,007 of JAJYGO010000358.1, forward strand.
CCTGGCGGTCGCCACGGTCCTGTCGCTCGTCATCCGGACACCACTCGGTGGGCCGCCCGACCCGAGCATCGAAGTTTCCAAGCCTTGGTGGATGTTCCTGCCCTTCTACCCGTTCGAGGACTGGTTCGGATTGCCGGCGCTCATCTGGGCGCCAGGTCTCCTGATCGCCGCTCTGGCCCTCGTGCCGTTCATTGATCGAAACCCGTATCGCTCGCCCAGCCGACGCCGCGCCCTCATCATCATCGGCGCGATCGTGGTCATCGTCCTGGTGGCCTTGGTTGGGTACGCCCTGGTCGAGCCCGTCAAGAGCCACGTCGGAGCGATGTGACGTGGTGCCCCTGCTGGTCCGTCTTGGCCTCCTCACGCTGGGCTTGGGGATTCTTGAGATCGGGCTGACCAACATGCTCGGCCAAGGGCTGGAGCCGGTCTCTGCGCTGGAGCTCCTCATCGGTTCGCTGCTCGTCGTGGCTGGCACTGCCGCGATGATTGGGCCGCTGCTTTCGGCCCAGCACTCCCCGACTGACGCTCCGATTACTGACGCTCCGATAGGTGGACCCGATCATGACTAGACGACTCGTCGGCTTTCCGGTGGCTGCGCTTTTGGCGCTGGCGTTGGCTCCGTCGGCCTGGGCCCACAACATCACGACCGTGACGATCACGCCGAACCCGGTCGCGGCCGGCGACAAGGTCACGCTGAGCGTGAGCGGCGTCGAGCCCAACTCGCAGCGCGCCATCGTGCTCATCGGGCAGGGCATCGTCGTCCAGTTCCCCACCGTCCAAACGGACGCGTCTGGGTCCTTCACGAGCGAGGTCACGATCCCGTCACGGCTCCCCGGAGGAACCTACCGGTTCGAGGCGATCGGTGACGAGACGCTCACCGGCGAGGTTGACGTGATGGCCGCGGCGGGCGGTATCGCCGCCCAGGCTGCGCCAGCGCAGGCGGTGCCCGACGCACGCACTCGGTCGACGATCGAAACGGTCCTGATCGTGATGGCCGCCGGCATCGCCCTGCTGGCTGGGCTCGCGCTGATCCTCGGTCCCGAACGGTTCGGCGGCGCCGGCGAGGCCTGAGCCGAGGCCGAGGGCAGAGTGGCCCGATGAGTCTGTGCCCTCTGCCTCGTCCAGTGTCCCCCGGCCGAGACCGACATCGGGTCCGGCACCTGCGGCGGGTCCGAGGCACTTGTGGGCCGCAACGTCTCGGAGCGCTTGCGCGGGACGGAAGGCTGGTAGCGTCGGCCCTGACTCGATGCTGAGACTGCGCGGGGCGTGGCGAACCGCAGCCAGGGCCGCGCGGGCCGGTTCGACCCGGCCGAGGACCTCGTGGGACCGCGGCGCGACCCCGCCACGATCCAGCATGACGGGCGTAGGCGCCGCCGCCCGCTTCGCAAGCGCGCGGTATGCGAGGCAACCCAGTATCCCCTGGCGGACATCTCAGCCGCGACTCATTCGGATCTCAGCCGTCGTCTGGATCCTTCGGCTGCGCTTGTGTGGCGGCCGGGATCGGCCGCGGGCGCTCGAAAGGTGACCGTGTCCGACTTCGGTGGCGGGCTCTGGGTGATCGTCGTCCTGGACTCCGCGCTTCTCATCGGCTTTGCCGCAACGCTGTTTCGTCCCCAGACACGCCGCGACTGGCGGGTGATGGGCTCGTTCTCCGCGTTTGTCGTGGCGCTCTTTGCGGAGATGTATGGGTTCCCGTTGACCATCTACGTCCTCTCCGGACTGCTGGGTGCTGCCTTCCCGCAGCTCGCCGCCACGCACGCGGGAGGCCACCTGCTCAACGACCTGATCGGCTGGACCGGCGACCCGCACGTGAGCCCATTCCACCTCGTGAGCTACATCCTCATGGGCGCCGCGTTCTTCCTCCTCGCCCGATCCTGGCCGGTGCTCTGGCGTGCGCAACGTGCAGGAGAGCTGGCGGTGACGGGACCCTACGCCCATGTCCGCCACCCGCAGTACGTCGCCTTCCTCCTGCTGATGGTGGGGCTGCTCGTCCAGTGGCCCACGCTCGTCACGCTGGTGATGTTCCCGGTCCTCGCCGTCGCGTACCGTCGGCTGGCACGCACCGAGGAGCGCGAGATGCGCGCCCAGTTCGGGGCGAAGTACGACGCCTACGCTGCCACTACCCCGGGATTCGTCCCGCGGCGATCCAAGCGCAGCACCGCGTCGTGACTCCGCCGCTGGGATCGGAGCGGGGCGTGCCGTGGTGGGCCGGCGTCGCTGTGACACCAGATCGGCACTGGGCCGTCCCTTGCCCCGCAACCGAGCGCGCCGATACCGTTCGTCCATGACCTCGCCCGTCCGACCCATGGGGATGATGTGTATGCGCCGGCGGCCCCGCCGCGCTGAGGACGGGGCTCTGGGTGCCGCGACCGGCTGACGCCGGACGGGACCTCGGGCCGAGGTCCCGGGAACGCAGCCCACGCTGCGGCCCATCGCTCCTCAGGACGAACGCGACGGCCAGCCGCCGGAACCACGCCCCGGCCGGGACCTCCCACTCGTACGCCATTCACGACGCACCCCCTGGGAGATCATGTCATGACCGAGTTCGCCTTCGCCCCGCTCGTGTCCGCCACTCGCGAGGCCCTAGCGGCCGCCCCCCACGGCGCCGCCGTCCACACATTCCGCGTCGCTAGTCGGCAGACGTCCGGCCTCCGCAGCGACGCGCGCATCCGCTCGTTCGAGCTCGCGGTGGACGAGCCGCCGCTGCTCGGCGGCAGCGACACGGCGCCCAACCCCGTCGAGTACGCCCTGCTGGCCCTCGCCGCCTGCCAGGAGATCACGTACCGGCTTCACGCCGACCACCTGGGCATCCCGCTCGACGGGGTGGCGGTGTCGCTCGAGGGCGACGTCGACCTGCGCGGGTTCTTCGCCGTGGACAGCGCAGTACGCCCCGGCTTCCGCGAGATCCGCGGCTCTGTCCGCCTCGACAGCCCGGCACCGAGGTCCGAGCTCGAGCGGCTGAAAGCCCACGTGGATGCCCACTGCCCGGTGCTCGACCTGCTGCGCAGCGAGACCCCGGTGGCCATCGCCCTGGAGGCGGCCGTACCCGCCTGACGGGAAGGGGGAGTCTGGCAGCGGCCGCGCGTCGGCCGCAGCCAGACAACTAACGGCGCGGGGGCGACTCCGCGAACCCATGCCCTCCGGCACTCCTCTCAGCACACGTTCAGCCCGGGCTCATCCGCACGGGCCACCCTTCCCGCGAGCGGCAGCAAGCGCTGCCGCCTGCAGTTGGAGCCCCGCATGTCGTTGCGCGTCCCTGGAGTTGTCAGCGTGGCCGCGGTCGTCGCGGCGATTGTGGCGAGTGCGATCGGCGGCTACGCCCTGGCGGGGGCCAGGGCGGGCAGCGCCGGCGTCGCGACCGGCACCGATGCAGGCCTGGCCCTCGCCAGCCGCACGTCGCTCGAGCAGCTGCTCGCCACCAAGCCCATCACGCCGACTGGCAGGACGAAGACGTTCGACCTCGCGATCGGCGAGACCACCTGGGAGCTTGTGCCCGGCGTCACGACGCAGGCTGTCGCCGTAAACCGCACGGTGCCTGGCCCGACCATCCGCGTGACGGAGGGCGACGCGGTCGTGGTCAACGTGCGCAACCAACTCACGGAGCCGACTTCGATCCACTGGCACGGCGTCCACGTCCCCAACGACCAGGATGGCGTCTCCGGCGTGACGCAGGATCCGATCCCGGCGGGCGGCTCCTACACCTACCGCTTCACGGCATCGCACGCCGGCACCTTCATGTACCACGCTCACGGCCCGAAGAGCCGTGAGCAGATTGACCGCGGGCTCTATGCGCCCCTAATCATCGACCCAGCCGGGCCGGACCAGATCGCCGCAGATGTGGAGCAGGTGCTCGCGATCGGCAACTGGATGGTCGGCAGCGACATGGCGACGATGGGCGCCATGAGCATGGACTACAACTACTTCACCATGAACGGCAAGTCGTACCCGGCGACGACCCCGATCGCGGTGCGCCAGGGACAGCTGGTGCGGCTGCGGATCGTCAACCCCAGCCAGACCCTCCACCCGATGCACCTCCACGGGTTGGACATGGCCGTTGTGGCCAAGGACGGCGAGGCCCTACCGCAGCCCCAGCGACTCAACACGCTCGACGTCGCCCCAGGCGACACGTACGACGTGGTCATCCTCGCCTCGGCCCCCGGCACGTGGCTGTTCCACTGCCACGACCTCCACCACGTGACCAACAACGGCGTGGAGCCCGGCGGGCTGATCGTGCCCATCGTCGTGACGGCGTCCGACGGGCCTTCGCCATCGCCGTCCGCATCGGCGATCCCGGCTGCGTCGAGTGCCGCGCCCTCAGCGTCGCCCAGCCTTTCTTCGGATCCGACGGCGCCTGCGTCGACGACCCCCGAGCACACGGCGGTGCCGGGCATGACCGCCATGCCGGGGATGTAGGGCTGGCCTCGCTCGCTTCGCGAGCCGGCGCCACGCCCCCACCTGATCGGCCCGTCGGCTCGGGGGCGCGGCAATCACCGCGCGGGATGGGCGTTCGATCAGGGAGCGGGCGATCCCGGGCTGGCGCTGGCGGCGGACGACTGATTCGCGTCACTCGCGGCGAGCAGCGACTCGACCGTCGTGCGGCGCACGTCGTCGCCCGCCGCGACTTCCAGGAAGCGGGCGGCGTCGGCCCGCACGCGGGCGTCGGCCCGGCCGAACAGTTGCTGGTTGGCCACCATTCGCATGAACAGGGCGTCCGCACTCGCGCCGTTCGTGCCCAGAATGCCGTCGAGCAGCGTGACAGCGACGTCAGGGCGTCCCGATTCGATCAGGATCGCAGCCAAGCCGAGCTTCGGGGCGTCGGCCGCTGGGTCGACCGTCAGGGCAGCACGATAGCGCGAGGCCGCCTCGGGCAGGTCTCCGGCACCCAGAAGAGCGTCGCCGAGTTGGGTCAGAATCCTGGCGTCAGACGGATCGGCGGCAACCCACGCCTCTAGCTGCGCGATCGTCGGGGTCGTCGAGGGCGCGCCGCCACTCGCCGGCGCGCCTGCGGGCCGGAGGCCGAGCGCTGCTGGGATCGGCGCGAGGAGCGCCAACACCATCGCTCCGAACACCGCGCTCTCGGCCAGCCGTGGGCCGCCTTGCCGCGTTGCCAGATCGGCCGTACCAGAGTCGTGGTTGGCCTGTCGGGCATGGCGGGCATGGCGCACCAGGACGATCACTCCACCGACCACGACGACGGCTGGGAGAATCCAGACCACGATGTCCGGGCCGGTCGTCGGGGGGTCGAGGAGGATCCAAGTTCCGTATCTGTCGGCGAAGAAGCCCCTGATCTGCTCATCCGTGCGGCCGTCCCGGACCTGCTGCTCCACAACCTGTCGGATCTGTCTCGCAGCCTGGGCAGGGGAATCGGCAACCGACGTCGCCTGGCAGGTGGGGCAGCGGAGCGTCGACTCAATCGCCCGTGCTCGCGCCGAGAGATCTCGAGGCCGCGACGATGCCAGCAGCACGGCAGCAGCGATGACCAGCGCGCTGCCTGCCAGGGCAAGGAGGATCGCTGCTCTCATGCGAGAACGACTCATGGCCCGGCGATCGTGCGGAGCTTGGCGTCGATGTCGGCCTGCGAGAGCACCCCGACCTGGTGGGCCCGGATCATCCCCGTGCGGTCTATGAAGAAGGTCTCGGGGATGCCGGTGAGGCCATAGTCGATCGCGGCGGTCCCCTGCGGGTCGAGCAGGGTGGCGTAAGGCACGCCGAACTCGTCCACGAACCTCTGAGCGTTCTCTGCAGTGTCCTGATACAGGATGCCGACCACGGCCAAACCCTGGGGCGCCCTGCGCGCCAGCTGCACCAGCAACGGCGCCTCCTCGCGGCACGGAGGGCACCAGGAAGCCCAGAAGTTCACGATCACGGGGCGCCCTGCATAGTTCCCGAGGCCGAGGCGGCGGCCGTCGAGAGTCTGGAGATCGAAGGAGGCGGCCGGGCGATCGACGCCCGGACCCCGGTCCATTCCCGATGGCGGGGTGACCCGGAAGGTGACGGTCACTTCAACGAGGATCGCGACGGCAATGGCGCCGAGGATCCAGACAAGTCGGCGCCGGGTACGTGGCCGAGACGGCGGTGCCGGGTCCCACGCCTCGGGATCGGCCGGACCAGTCGAGGCCGCCTGCTCAGCCACCAGCGCGCACCGCGGCAGCCTCCGCCGCAATCACTGCCTCGGAACCGCGCCCCCTCTGGGCCAGCGTGAGCGCCGCGCCCAGGGCGAGCACGACCCCGCCTACCCAGAGCCAGCTGATGAATGGGTAGGTGGACACCCGCACGGTCACCGTCCCGGACGCCGGATCGGCGTCAAGGAGCGCCACGTACACGTCCCCCAAGACTCCCGGCCTGACGGCGGGCGTCGCGAAGGCCTGGTTCGATAGCGACGACACCGTCAGGCGCGGCCCCGGCTCGAAGGCGGTTCCGTCGAGGACCAGGCTGGCCTCCACGGTCATGCCCGTGCTCGACGATCCGGCGGCGGTCGAGAGAAACTCGACCCGGTGGCCCGCCACCGAAACGACCTGCCCGGGACGCAACTGCGCCTCGGCGTCTGCGCGGCCGGATGCAGCGAGCACGATCGCGAGCGCCATCACAGCGAGGCCTGCGTGCGCGACCAATCCGCCCTGCCGGCGGACCGAGAGCGGGCGCAGGCGGGAACGTCGCGCCACCGATAACAGCGTCGCGAACAGGGAGAAACTGGCGCCCGCCGTGCCGAGGACACCGGCCGCGCCGAGTCCCGCGGCCGCCGCGGCCACGGCCCCTACGACAGCGCCGAACAGCGGCGTGACAAGCCGCCAGGCGATTCGGTCGGTCCAGCGCCCCCAGGGCAGGAGCGGGCCAGCGGCCATCAGACCCAGGAGGACCGCCCCAATGGGCCCCACGATCCTCTCGAAATACGGAGCGCCAACACTGACCCGACTGCCGTCGACGGCCTCGACAACCAGGGGGAACACCGTTCCGGCCATCACCGTCGCGGCGACCGCCACCAGAAGGAGGTTGTTTGCCATGATCGCCGCACCGCGGATGCCGCCGATCGAGCCTGTCCGCCCAGCAGGGGTCCGCAGGGCCGCGAGGCCGACCGTGCCGATCAGCGACGCCGCCACGAGGCCTGCCAGCAGGGGCCCGATAGCGGACAGTGTGAACGCGTGCACCGACTGTAGGACGCCGCTCCGCGTGACCAGCGTCGCGAACAGCGTCAGCAGAAACGACGCGCTCACGAGCGCCACGTTCCAGCCGAGGAGCGCGCCGGTGCGGCGGCCGACCATCGCCGAGTGGAGGAAGGCAGTCGCCGTGAGCCACGGCAGGAGGGCGACGTTCTCCACGGGGTCCCACGCCCAGTAGCCGCCCCACCCGAGGACCGCGTACGACCACCACGCCCCAGCGGTCAGACCGAGCGTGAGCGGTATCCACGCCACGACCGTAGAACGCGACGCATCCGCAATCCATCGGTCATCGAGCCGCCGGTGCCACAGGGCGTCGACGGTCAGGGCGAACGGCACTGCTAGCCCGACGAACCCCAAGTAGAGCAGCGGCGGGTGAATAACCATGAGCGGGTGCTGCGCCAGCAGAGGGTTCGGGCCCGGCCCGTCGGCCGGCACCGGGAACACCGGTCGCCACGGGTTGCCGGGGCCGAGCAGCAGGATGCCGAAGAACGCGAGCAGCGCGTGGAGGACGGCGAGGACCCCAGGCCTCCGGTCAGGAGGTCGGCTGGTCACCCAGCGCGCCGCGGCGACGGTGACCACTGCGAGGAGCGACGCCCAGAGGAGGATGGAGCCCTCGAGCGCCGCCCACAGCGACGACACCGTGAAGAGCGCAGGCGTGGACCGGCTGCCGACCTGCGCGACGTACGAAACGCTGAAGTCCCTCGCAAGGAGCGCGACGATCATGAGCACCGACGCTCCCGCAAACCCGACGGCGGAGGCTGCGGCGCACATGACGGCGATCCCGGACGGCCAGCGTCCTCGCAGCGCCTGGATCGCGGCGATAAGGCCGAGCACCGCGCTGCCGGTCCCGAGGAATGTGAAGGCGTACCCTCCCGCAGCGATCACGGTGTGCCACCGCCCAGCGAGGTCACGACCGCCGGCGGAACCGTCTGCCCAGGCTGGATCGCCTCATAGACTTCGGAGTGCTTCACGAGCACTTCGTCCGCGGCGAAGACGTCCCCTGGACCCATGCTGCCGGCCAGAACGACCCCGACCCCATCACGAAACAGCGCCGTCGGCAGCGCCGTGGACACGACGCCGATCGATGTAGTGCCATCCGTGATCCTGAACGAAAGGCGGTGCGTCGCGGCGTCGACGTGTACCGATCCTGGGACGACCAGGCCATACAGGCGAGTGGGCGTGCTGTCCCGGCTTGCAAGGAGCTCCGAAGGCGTTCTGTAGTAGACGACGGCGCTCGAGAGCCCGACGCCGACCAGCACGACAAGCGCCGCACCGACCAGCAACAACCCGAGCGCCGAGACCCGTCTGCTCACTTGGGGCTGGCGTCATGCACGGGTGCCGCGTCGTCGCTGGTGGACTCGGAGAACGCACGCATGGCTGCCCTCCGGATGCGCGCCGCGGCGAGCCGGCGCCGGAGCATGACGGCATAAGCTGCAACGCCCCCCACAACGACGAGATACCCGGCCAGGACGAACGGGAGGTCAGACATCGGCAACCGCTTCGCGAATTCGCTCGAGGCGCACACGCTCGCGCACGAGCCAGACAAACGCGAGACTGAACACGGCCACGCTGGCGATCAGCTGGGCTAGCAGCAGGTGGTCGATTGTGGGGTCGCCTGGCCGGAGGATGGTCGGTGGCTGGTGCAGGCTCCGCCACCACAGCACCGAGAAGTGCACCACCGGCACGTTGACGAACGCCAGCACGCCGAACACCGCGGCCAGCCGGGCGCGTCGCCGGCGGTCCGCGATCGACTGCCGCAGCAGCAGGTATGCGGCGTACGCGAGCAGCATGATCGCCGTGGTGGTGAGCCTCGGATCCCAATCCCACCACTTGCCCCAGGTGGCCTTGCCCCAGATCGAGCCCGACGCGATCGCGACTGCGGTGAATAGCACCCCAACCTCAGCGCAGGCCGCCGCCAGGTGATCGAGGCGGGCGGTGCGCCGCCACAAGTAGCCGACGCTCGCGAGGAAGACCACGAGGAACGCGAGGTAGCCCACCCATGCCGCCGGGACGTGAACGTACATCAGCCGC
>JAJYGO010000369.1 GCA_021785115.1 Chloroflexota bacterium
CGCCGTCCTCCCCCTAGCTCGGGACCCGCGCGAAGCCCAGCAGCCGCTCGGTGACCCGGCGGCACCGGAAGGCCTGCTTCCGCACCACCTCGAGGTAGGCCCGATGCTCGTCGTCCTGGGCGCCGTCCTGGGCGCCGTCCAGCGGAGGCGCGGCGCCCAGCATCGCGTCCACGGCGGTGACGATGGAGGCGAGCGGGTTCCCCACCTCGTGCGCGATGCTGGAGGCGAGCATGCCCAGCCCCGCCATGCGCTCCGACTGCTCCACGCTCGCCTCGAGCCGCTTGCGATCGGTGATGTCGCGCCAGACCTCGATCACCCCCGTGGTGCGACCCGCCGCCACGAGCGGCTGCGCGTAGACCTCCTCGACCCGGCCGCCCTCCACCGGGATGATGCTCTTCCGCAGCGCGCCGTCGCGCAGCGCCGCCTCCGAGGGCAGCTCCTGCTCCTCCGTCACGCCGGCGGCCCGGAGCACCTCGCGGTGGCAGGCGCCGGACGTCACCTCGCCGCGCATGCGGCTCGCGAAGGCGCTGTTCGCCAGCAGCACCCGCCCCTCCAGGTCGAGGAGCACGATGCCGTCCGAGATCCCGTTGACGAGGCCGTCGAGCCGTCCGCGCTCGGCGGCGAGTTGCACGAGGGCGCCCTGGAGGCGCGACGCCATGGCGTTGAACTCGCGCCCCACCTCGCCCAGCTCGTCGGCCCCCGCCGCGGGGGCGCGCGCGCCGAGGTCGCCGGCGCCCAGCCCGCGCGTGGCCACCCGGAGCTGCTGGAGGCGCCGCAGCACGCCTCGCTCGAAGACGAGCCCCAGGGTCCCCAGGATGAGCGCGAGCGCCACCACGCCGCCGAGCACCAGGCGCCCGGTCGCGGCCGCCATCGTCCGGTGGAGCGGCTTCAGCGAGCGGTCGACGATCATCATGCCGTTGAGGGCGTGGTGGGAGCCGTGGCACCGCCAGCACGGCTGGCTGTTCATGGCGGGCATGATGGCGCGCAGGGTGTCGCACGTGGCGATGGTGGCGTGGACCTCCGATCTCCTCGTCTCCTGCCAGTCGTCGAGGTACCTCCGCTCCGGAGAGTCGGCCGGGAACTGCTGGAACCCGGGCGCCCGATCGCTCGAGACCTGGATCGTGCCGTGGGGGTCGAGGATGGCCACCCAGGTGACCCCGTGCGCCCGACCGATCTCGTCGACGAGCGTCTGGATCGACTCGCGGTCGTGACCTGCGGTCATCTGCCGCTCGAGCACCACGCGCAGCTCGTGCAGGTCGCCCTCGGCGGTCTGCTCCTCCACCTCCCGCAGCTTCTGGTCGAAGAAACGCCGGGTGAGGAGCACGCCGCCCGTGATGGCCACGGAGGTCGCGGTGAAGACCGCGATGATCAGCTTGCCGCGAAGGCGCACGATGCAGGAACACGGACCATGGGTTGGAGGTCGCGCCATCCTGCCATAGCTGCAAGGGCCGCGACGAGGGGGCCCTCGCGGACGAACGGCTCCGCGAGAGCGCACCTGACCGGCAGGTCAGGCGCCTGACATCCGCGACAGGTCCCGGGCCAGTGTTCGTCGCGCCGTGCCGCGAAAATATTTCGTCGCGCGCGGTGCCCGACACCCCGATCCGCGATCAGGCTGGCTTACCGCCCGCGCGGCGGCGCAGAACGCGCGCCTCCCCGGTCGGCACCGCCGTTGCAGCGGGCGCCGGTTCTCGAAGAAGGCTGATCTCGTTGATCGGGCACGACCGTGAGGAAGACCGCGACAGGGAGCGGAGCAGGCGACGCCCTCCGGCGCGAGCGCGCGGCCTCGTCCGCTGGGCGGGCCCGCTCGTGATGGCGGCCGCCGCCAGCCTGGCCGTTCCGGCCCGCGCCGCCACCCCTGCGGCACCCTACGACGACGCGCCCTGCGCCCGCTGCCACGGCGGGATGGCGAAGCAGAAATACGTCCACACCGCCTTTGCCAACGGGAACTGCAGCGACTGTCACCTCCCCTCCGACGCGCCGGGGAAGTGCCAGGCGCCGGTCGGCAAGGGATGGAAGCTCACCGCGCCCGACCCCGAGCTGTGCAACGGCTGCCACGACATGAAGGGCAAGTCGCCCTCGCACCCCGCGCTCGACCTGGGCTGCACGAACTGCCACGACGCCCACGGCAGCCCGAACCCGAAGCAGCTCAAGCAGTGGCCGGTGGTGCAGCTCTGCTATGGCTGCCACGACCGCAAGGACGGGAAGAAGGCGACCCACACGGCGGTGAAGCAGGGGCTCTGCCTCGGCTGTCACGATCCACACGCCGGCGTCGAGGCTCCGCTGCTCAAGCGGCCTCGCGCCGAGCTCTGCCTCGGCTGTCACGCACCGGCGCAGATCGCGAAGGGGGAGGCGGTCCACTCCGCGGTGAGGCAGGGGCTCTGCCTCGGCTGCCACGAACCGCACGGGAGCGACAACCCGAAGCAGCTGGCCCGCACCGGCAACGACCTCTGCCTGCAGTGCCACGACGCGAAGCGGGCCGGAAAGCCGGGCGCGGCGGCGGTGGTGATCGACCTCTCGAAGAAGGAGGTCCACCCGGCGCTCGAGGTGGGCGAGTGCCTCGACTGCCACGCGCCGCACGCGTCGCCCTGGGCGAAGCAGCTCCGGAAGCCCCTGCCGGCGCTCTGCTACGGCTGCCACGACCGCAAGGACACGGAGAGGCAGGTGCACGGCGCCGTGGCGCTCGGCCGGTGCAGCGCCTGCCACGATCCCCACAGCTCGGCGAACGACCGGCTCCTGCGAGCGGAGAGGCCGGCCGACCTCTGCTTCCGCTGCCACGCGGACGACGTGACGGGGCGCCGGCACGTGCACACCCCGGTGGCCATGGGCGAGTGCCTGCTCTGCCACCAGCCGCACGGGTCGAAGAACGCCAAGAACCTCGAGCAGCCGGTGCCCGCGCTCTGCCTCGAGTGCCACAACGGGATCGCCGACCGGAAGAACGTCCACCCCGCCATCACGCGCTTCGGCTGCACGGCCTGCCACGACCCGCACGGCTCCAGGAACGACTTCCAGCTCCTCGCCACCGGGAACGAGCTCTGCCTGAAGTGCCACCCGAAGATCACGGGCGACCACGTCTTCATCGCCTTCGACGGCCGCTCGCACCCGCTCTCCGGGAAGCCCGATCCCTCGCACCCGGGCCAGATGCTGGGCTGCCTGAGCTGCCACTCGCCCCACTCGAGCGACAACCCGCGCCTCTTCCTGAAGGGCACGCAGAAGATGGAGGTCTGCAACAACTGCCATGCGAAGCACTGAGCCACGCCGCCTCCCCCGCCTCCTCGGCCTGGCGCTCGCCGGCGCCGCGATCCTCTCCGCCTGCGCGCACCAGCACCAGAAGTACGACCTCGTCATCCCGCCGCCGCCGGAGCCGGCGCGCTACAGGCTCGAGTTCATCTACTCGGGGTCGAGCGACTACGAGGAGGGCTCCAAGGTCGCGGACGCGCTCCTGGGGAAGAAGTCGGCGGCCGAGAACCACAACCTCTTCAAGCCGTTCGGCGTCGTCTCCGACGGCAAGGGGCTCCTCTACGTCTCGGACACCGCGAAGCCGCCGCGCATCGAGGTCTTCGACGACGTGAAGAAGGAGATCCGGCTCGTCGGCACCGACGGGGAGGGACGGCTCGTCCTGCCGCTGGGGCTGGCCCTCGACGGCGCCGGCGATCTCTTCGTGGCCGACGCCAAGCTGCGCACGGTCTTCCGCTTCGATCCGACGGGTCGGTTCAGGAGCGCGGTGGGCTCCAAGCAGACGCTGGAGCGCCCGAGCGCCGTCGCCGTGGACGACGCGCGCCACCTCCTCTACGTGTGCGACACGGGCGGCCACCGGGTCCAGGTGTTCGACCTCCAGGACGGCAAGCTCGCCCGCACCATCGGGAAGCGTGGGAGCGAACCGGGCCAGTTCAACTACCCGGAGGGCATCGCGGTCGGGAAGGACGGGCGCGTCTACGTCGTGGACGCGCTCAACTTCCGCTACCAGGTGTTCGACGCCGAGGGGAAGTTCCTGGCCACGCACGGCCAGGTGGGCCAGGAGCCCGGCTCCTTCGCGCGCCCCAAGGGCATCGCGCTCGACTCCGACGGCCACGTCTACGTCACCGACGCGGCATTCGGCAACGTGCAGGTCTTCGACGACGAGGGGCGGCTGCTCATCTGGCTCGGCGGTCCGGGTGGGCAGCCGGGGCAGTTCCAGCTCGCCGAGGGGATCGCCATCGACGCGACGGACCACCTCTTCGTGGTCGATCAGATGAACAAGCGCGTGCAGCGGTTCGCCTATCTCTCGGAGAAGACGCCGGTGGGGGCGACCGGCGCCACGCCGCCCGGCTCGACCCCGACGGCTCCCGCCACGGTCGGGATCCCTTCCGCGTCGCAGGCAAGGCAATGAGCTGTGCCAAATCTCCCAGTTGCGCCTCCTGGCACACCCAATCCACGGATTGCCGCTCGAAAGAGTGCGACATCACGTCATTTCGCGCTGGCATGTCGATTGCTGACGTCTGGTTCGACCGCCAATTCATTGGTGGCTAAGCTGCCGAATCAGACACCACAAGGAGCAATCGACATGAAGAAGATCGCAATGACGCTCGCGCTCGCCGGCTGGGCCGGCCTGGCCAGCGCAGCGAACACCTGGGCGCCCTCGACCACCACCAACGGCGTCACGACCGGCGGCACGGGGACCATCACCGTCGGCACGACCGCCACGGGCAGCGTCACCGCCGCCGGCTTCGGCACGGTCTCCGGCTCCTCGACCATCGTCGGGACGCCGCACGACCTCTCGCCCACCGGCGGCGTGGTCCAGGCGGCCGCAGGGCAGGCGCAGAGCCAGGTCTGCATCTACTGCCACATGCCGCACAACGCCAACAACGTGGGGGCGCCGCTCTGGAACCGCGTCAACTCCACCACCGCGTTCCAGATGTACTCCTACGCCAACAGCTCGACCTTCGTTCTGACCAGCGCCGACCTGAACACGGCGGCCCGGCCGGTCAACCCCGTCTCGCTGGCCTGCCTCTCCTGCCACGATGGCCAGACCGCATTCAATTCGCTGAACCAGGCGCCGATGATCGACAGTGACAACGGGATCGCGCCCACGAACTACACCTTCACCGTCGCTGGCAGCATCACGGCGACGAGCCCGACCGGGACCGCGGCGAGCAACCTCACCACCCTCGGCGACGTGGCGAACGCGGCGGACAGCGCCAATCTCGGTACGGACCTGACCAACGATCACCCGATCTCCTTCACCTACAACACGGCGCTGGCGACTCTGAAGGGCTCCACGCTCTTCGACCCGGCCATCACCAGCACGGCGGCCAACGGCGGCAACCTGGCCATCTACCGCGCCGGCGATCCGGCCTACGGCGGTATCGACACCATCGCGATCCAGATGCTCTTCACGAAGCCCGGCGCCGCGACGCCCGACCAGCTGGAGTGCGCCTCCTGCCACGAGCCGCACGCCCACGGCAGCGCGACCGATGCCACGAGCAATTTCCCGTACCTGATCAAGAGCAACTACAAGAGCCAGCTTTGCCTCACCTGCCACAACAAGTAGCCGTCGCCAGCAGCTGAGCGATCTCGTCGGCGGGGCCGCGTGGCGGCCTCGCCGACGTCTTCATTGGAGGAAGAAGATGCAGGTCCTCGTCCCCGCGCTGCTCCTGGCCCTCGGCGCCGCGCGACCCTTCCCCGCCACCGTGAACGGCCGTCCCATCACCGAGGCGGAGGTGTCGAAGGCGGTCCGGGACCACCTGCGCAAGACCTCCTTTCACCGGGACCCATCGGCGGAGCAGCTCGAGAAGGAGCGGCCGGTGGCGATCGAGAGGCTGGTCACCGAGGAGCTGCGCGCCCAGGAGGCGCGGCGGCGCGGCCTCACCATCCCGCTCGCGCCGGTCGAGAAGGTGGCGGCCGCCGAGGAGACGAACGCGGGCGGGAAGGAGCGCTTCGACGCGCTCCTGGCCGCAAACGGGATCGATCGCGCCCGCTACCTCGAGGTGATCGAGCGCCCGGAGATGGCGAAGCGGCTGGTGGAGGCGGAGCTCCACGCCCGCCTGGCCGACCCATCGCGCGAGGAGGCGCTGGCGCACTATCGGGCCAACCGAGGCCGCTACGTGGTGGGCGCGAGCGTCCACGCCCAGGAGCTGTGCGTGCGCGTCGAGCCCTGGGCGCAGGAGCCGGAGTGGAGGCAGGGCGAGGAGAAGGCTGCGCAGCTGCGGGAGAAGCTGCTCCACGGTGCCGATTTCGCCCAGGCGGCGCGCGAGGCGAGGTGCGACAAGCTGGCCGAGAAGGGGGGCGATCTCGGCTTCGTCCACCGGGAGAGCATCGAGCCAGTGATGGACCAGGCGCTCTGGGCCTTGAAGGATGGAGAGATCAGCGCGCCCGTGCGCACCCTCCGCGGCTGGCACCTCGTCCGGCGCATCGAGACGCGCCCCGAGCGCCCCCTTCCCTTCGAGACGGTCGAGAAGGCCATCGTGGCGGAGCTGCGCGAGGCGCGGCGTGAGGCCATCGTGAAGTCGCTGGACGCCCGGCTGCGCTCTCGCGCCCGGATCGCCCTGGCCGGCCAGAGCTAGCCCGCAGCGCCCGATGGTCTGGAGGTCCGCCAGCAGGCCGAGGTGTGCCGCCTGGCTACGCGGGGCGGCCTGCGCCGCGCTCCTGCTCGGCGGCCTGGCGGAGCCGGCGCGCGCCCAGAGCACGCTCCTGGGCGGCCGCGGCACGCTGCTCGTCCCCGACGCCGACACCGTGCCGCCGACCCACTTCACCACCAGCTTCGGTGCCAGCTGGGACGGCCAGGGGCGCGACCGCTTCCAGGCCTCGCCCGAGGCCGTGACCTTCGGCTTCCTCCCGAACCTCGACGTGGCCGCCGGCGTGGAGTCGCGCTCTCCCGACGATCCGGAGGCGCGCGGCGCACCGCAGGACGGCCTGCTCCAGCTCAAGCTCCGCGCGCTCACCGAGTCCGCCCGCCGGCCGGCCATCGCGCTCGGCCTGGGCCTGGATCACCTGTTCCACGGCCGCGACCTGCTGCCATCCCTCATCGTGCACAAGAACGCGGGGCCGCTGCTCGTCACGGGGCAGCTCGGGTACCGCCTGCCGCTCAGGAGCGTGACCGCCGATCCGGCGGGCCTCTTCGGCGGGCTGGGCGTCGCCTACTACCCCACGGCGGCGCTGGCGCTGATGGTCCAGGCGCTCGGCGAGGGGGGCGCCCAGCGGAGCCTCTCCCTCATGCCCGGCATCGCCTGGTCCCTGCTCGGGCCCGACACCACCGCCCGGCGGCGCGAGTCGCTGCGGGCGAAGGCGCGCGAGTCGGTGGCCGCCCTGGAGCGTGAGCTGGGGGTCCCCATCACGCCCATCTCCGACGGCGGCCCCGCGGCGGCGGCCAGCGGTCCGGCCCTCCCCACCCGGAACGCCACGCTGTCGATGCCCGGGCGCGTCACCTTCTTCGTCACCGGAGGGCCGTCGATCGGGAGCGGGCCGCTCGGCAGCGGGCCGGGCTGGCGCGTCATGGTCGGGGTCCAGCTCTCCACCTTCGACGAGTTCCTGCAGGACAGCGACGGCGACGGCATCCCCGACCGCGTGGACCAGTGCCCCTTCGAGCCGGAGGACTGGGACGGCTACCAGGACGAGGATGGCTGCCCCGACCACGGCACGGAGGTGCTCCGCAAGCGGGCGCTGGAGAAGATCAAGGCGGGCCAGGAGGAGACGCCGGGCCTGACGGGGCCCGTGCCGCGCTTCCGCCTCCGCATCCCGGTGGGCGAGGTGCCCGGCCCCGGCGCCCCGCGCCGCGACACGGCCCCCATGTACCAGCCGGCGGGACCGGGCTCCCCATCGGCGGCGCCCACCCCGGCTCCGGGCGGCGGGGAGTCGCCGCGGCCATGACCAGCCGTCGCGGAGCACGCGCCCTCCTGACGGCGATCCCGCTCGCGCTCGGCGTCCTGCCCGCGGCCTCCATGGCGCAGGTCTACCTGAACGACACCCCGCAGTACGTCCTGTCGGGCGACGCCATCGCCTCCTACCGGGGGACGTGGGAGGGCGTCGGCGACCGGCTGCTCGCCACGCACCAGCTCTCGGAGGGCCTCTCGCTGTCGCTCTCGGGCTGGCTCTACGAGTCGCGCTACGTCAAGTTCGAGACGCACCTGATGGTGCTCCGCTTCGACACCTTCGGTCCCGTGCGCGGGAAGGGCTACTCGCTGGGCTACGGGGCCTCCGTCCTGCTCTTCTCGCGCTCCATCCTGCCCATCACCCTCGACTACGCGCAGGGCGTGGCGATCTCCACCTCCAACCTCATGCCCTCCGCCGCCACCTCCACCCAGATGCTCCAGGCGACGGCGCAGCTCGTCTCGCCCACGCTGCCGCGCGCCGAGGTCCGGGCCCAGCACTTCACCTACCAGGGCGTGGATGGGAGCCAGAACGTGAACGACGCCGTGACCGCGACCGTGTACGGGACCTCGGCCGTCAACCGCTACTCGGGGCTGGCCTCCTGGCAGTCGCAGCAGTTCGGGACGGAGCCGCGCACCACCACCACCCTGGCGGCCCTCAGCGACGACGCCTACCTCTCGCGCAACACCCTGGCCACCTTCAACTCCTCGCTCTCCCGGAGCACCGGCTTCGGGACCCTGACCGACGCCTTCACCAGCTACGCCGCGGCGGGCGCGCTGCTCACGCAGCTCTCGCCCAGCACGGTGGTGCGCGGGCAATACGGCTACACGATGAACACGGCGCCCGACCGGCAGGAGAGCGCCAACCAGGCCACCCTCGGGAGCACCATCAACCTCAAGCCCATCCCCATCCTCCTGGGCGACGGGATGGCCGCCACCCAGACCACCTACGTCGCGCCGGGGCTGAACGAGACCGTGAACGCCGTGAGCGGCTCGCAGGGCGTCGCGACCAGTGGGCGCTGGGGCGCGGTCGGCGCGGGGCTCTCCGGCAGCGGGCAACTCGGCTACTCGACGGTCTCCGACGGGCCGAGCGGCCTCATGTACGGATACGGCCTGACGGGGCAGCTCCAGCTCTCCATCCCGCGCGCGCCCTTGACCGCCAGCGCCTTCTACTCCGACCGCGTGGACCACTCGGCGGCAGGCGACTCGATGCGCACCTACGGCACCATCGCGTCGAGCGACGTCAGCCTCTTCTACCCCCTCTTCCTGGAGCCGCTGGTGAGCTACACGCACATCGAGGAGAACGCCTTCTTCGCCGTCCTCCCCACGCCCATCGGGATCACGCCGCCGGCCGCGACCCCGCTGCCGCCCACCCTGAACACCTTCGCCGAGAACGACACCCTGACCGCGACGCTGACCGGCACCTCGCCGCTGTGGCGCACCCGCCTCAGCTTCGCCGGCGGGTACGTCGACTCCTCCTCCACGAGCGAGGGGCAGACCGTCCACCTGAGCCAGGCCTTCGGGCGCGTCGCCGACGCCTTCCGCCTCGGCGCCGGCACCTTCGGGAACCTGGAGGTGGACGCGACCCACGAGTTCGGCCAGGGCTCGGTCCTCTCCGCGCTGGCCTCCCTGGTCTGGAGCTTCCGCGCCTCCTCGCTCACCGCGACGTACAACTACACGGTCTCCTATCCGGGCGGATTCGTGACGCACGCCCTGGCGCTGCTCTTCACGCGCTCCTTCGGTACCTCCTTCCTCCCGGAGTCGCGGTGACCTCGACGGCAAGAGCCACGGCCACGCAGCCGGCCACACGGACGCGCGCCGGGAGGCGCACCTGGCCCCTCCTGCTCCTCCTCGCCTGCGCCACGCCGCAGCGCCCGGCGCCGCCCGCCATCTCCTATCCCCCCGCGCCGCAGCGGGCGCGGCTCGTCTACCGCGGAGAGATCCGGAGCGACCGCGACGTGGTCACCCCCGGGTTCTGGCAGCGCCTCACCACCGCCTTCGCCGGGGAGCGGGAGCCCGACCGGCTCCGGACGCCCTTCGGCCTGGCCTTCGATCCCGGCGGCAGGCTCCTGGTCACCGACACCACGCGCCACGCCCTGCTGGTGCTGGATCGCGAGCGCGGGCGCTTCCAGGTGATCGCGCCGGGCGGCGACGACGCGCTCGGCCTGCCGCTCGGCGTGGACGCCGACGCGCAGGGGCGCATCTACGTGGCCGACGGCGTGGGCGTCGTGCGCCGCTTCTCGCCGGAGGGCCGGCCGGCCGGCCGCATCGACGCCGGCGGGAAGCTGCGGCGCCCGACCGGCCTCGCGGTGGACCGCGCCCGGGGCCTCCTCTACGTCGCCGACACCCCCGAGCACCTGGTCCGCGTGCTCCGGCTCGACGGGACGCCGCTGCGGGAGCTGGGCGGCCCGGGGGCGAGCCCCGGGAAGATGAGCTACCCCACCTTCCTGGCCGTGGACGGCGCGGGCCGGCTCTACGTGAACGACACGATGAACTTCCGGGTGCAGGTCTTCGCCCCGGACGGCCACCTCCTGGCAGTCTTCGGCCACCTCGGGAACGGCTCGGGCGACATGAGCCGCTCCAAGGGCGTGGCCGTGGACGCGCGCGGCCACGTCTACGTGGCCGACTCGCTCTTCGACAACTTCCAGATCTTCGACCGGGCGGGGCACCTGCTGCTCTTCGTCGGCGAGCACGGCCAGGGCCCGGGCCAGTTCTGGATGCCGGCCGGCCTGGCCATCCACGACCACACGGTGGCGGTGGCCGACTCCCAGGGGCGCGTGCAGCTCTTCGAGATCGTCTACGAGGACGACCTGCCCGACGCGGAGGGGACGCGATGAGACACCCTGCCCTGCTCGCCGGCGCGCTCCTGCTGGCCGTCGCCTCCTCCGCCCTGGCCACGGATCCCTCCGGGCCGAAGATCGTCGACACGCTGCACAACCTCTCCGTGTCGGGCCCGGGAACCATCAAGGCCACCACCGAGACGCAGGTCTGCGTCTTCTGCCACACCCCGCACAACTCGAACCCGAGCGGGCCGCTCTGGAACCACCAGCTCTCCAGCGGCGTCACCTACGTCATGTACACCTCCTCCACGCTGGTGGCCTACACGAGCCAGGCGACCGCACCCCAGCCCAACGGCTCCACCAGGCTCTGCCTCTCCTGCCACGACGGCACGGTGGCGCTGGGGGCGATCGTCAACGGCTCGGGGCCCATCGCGCTCCAGGGCGGGGTGACGCAGCTCACGCCCAGCTACGCGGGGTACGTCGGGACCGACCTCAGCCACACCCACCCGCTCTCGTTCACGGTCACCGACCAGCTCATCGCCACCAAGAACGCCAACGACCCGAGCATGTCGCTGAACTCGCTCTCGGCCATGGAGAGCGATCCCACCGTCCACCTGGACGGCCAGCAGCGCGTGCAGTGCACCGCCTGCCACGACCCCCACAGCGACGCCAACTACGCGACCAGCGGCGTGCACTTCTACCAGAAGCCGCAGCGGGCCGACCCGTGCAGCGTCTGCCACTCCAGCCCGGCCCAGGATCAGGGGCCGCACTACCAGCCGGCCGCGCTGACGAAGGCGCTCTCGACCTCGCAGTCCTCCTCCACCGCCACCTCGCGCAGCTCGATGCTCATGGCCTCCGGCGGCGCGCGCGCCCCCGGCGTGCTCGACGCGGCGCCGGGCGGCGCGGGCGGGCGGAGCCTGGCCCACGGCAACCTGGCGACGCTCCCGCAGTCCTGCATGAGCTGCCACGCCAGCCACGCGCCGAACGAGGGCCAGCACTCGCTCCTCCTCGCGCGGGACGAGGAGGCCTGCTACCGCTGCCACGGCCCCGAGCGCGCGCAGGAGCAGCGCGCAGGGCGGCTCGCACCCGGCACGAAGCCGGTGGACCTCATGGTGGAGTTCCAGAAGCCGTCCCACCACCCGATCGAGTTCCCCGGCGACCACAAGCCCAACGAGCGCCTCCCCGAGACGGACCCCAACGCGCGGCGCCACGTGCTGTGCGTGGACTGCCACGACGCGCACGGCACGCTGGCGGTCCAGCCCGCCGCGGCCGGCACCGAGCTCCGGCCCTCCTCCACACGCCGCTTCGCGACCGAGGCGCAGATGTGCTTCCTCTGCCACGGCCCGGCCGCGAACCGCCCCGCCAACCAGCCCGACGCGTCGCGCCAGTTCGCCTCCACGTCGTACCACCCGGTGCTGGCGCCCGGGCGGGCGGTGCGCGTGCCGTCCCTCGTCCCCCCGCTCACCGCGTCGAGCGTCATCGCCTGCACCGACTGCCACGGAAACGACAACCCGCTGGGTCCGGCCGGCCCGCACGGCTCGCTCTTCGCGCCGCTGCTGCTCCGGCGCTACGAGCGCACCGACGGCCAGCCGGAGAGCCCGGCCCGCTACGACCTCTGCTACCGCTGCCACGACCGCAACAGCATCCTCTCCGACGCCTCCTTCCCGTACCACCGGATGCACGTGATCGATCAGCGCACGGCCTGCTACGTCTGCCACTCCGCCCACGGCTCCGACAACCCGGGGCTGGTCCAGCTCGACACGACGGTCGTCCAGCCGAACGCCAGGGGCATGCGCGCCTTCACCTCGCTCGGCACCGGCGGCGGGCAGTGCGCGCTCCTGTGCCACGGCTACGACCACGACCCGGAGAGCTACTGCGGCCCCGGCGTGCCCTGCGGCACGACGCAGCGCTCGCGGCGGCAGATCATCCAGGGTTCGCTCAAGCCCGTCCCCGCCGCCGAGTCGCTCTTCCCGGGCTGGCCCGGGCAATAGGGATTGCGGATCCCGGGACCGTTGACGCCCCTCCTGACATCCTGTCAGCAGCTCCCGACAAAAGGACTTGCGCTGGATCAGGCCCGACGGAGCGCGCTCCACAACGGGCCGGTTTCCGGCCCCTTTCGGCCGGGAACGGCGCGTGCAATCCGCCGGCGCAACGTGCGCAGGCTCGACCGGGAGAAGGTCGTCTTCGTGGTCATCGTCGCCCTGGTGGCGGTGGGCGCGACCCTGTTCGCATTCACCGGGGCGCCACCCTGACTGCCCCACTGACCGTCTGGAGAACCGGATGAAGCGTTTCGCCATGGGAGCCCTCGCCGTGGTCCTCTTCACCGCCGGCGCCGCGCGCGCCGACGGCGCCGCGGCCATCTTCGAGAAGAAGTGCGCCACCTGCCACGGGAAGGACGGCAAGGGGCAGACGAAGATGGGCGAGAAGCTAGGCGTGAAGGACCTCACCACCCTCGCCGCCAGCCAGGCCGACATCGAGAAGACCCTCGCCGGCGGCAAGAACAAGATGCCGGCGTTCAAGGGCAAGCTCTCGGACGACGAGCTCAAGCAGGTCGCC